>DAOVVW010000225.1 GCA_030636965.1 Pseudomonadota bacterium
CAAATGGGAGGGCGAAGAAGCCTAAAGACCTGCTCTTTACGGTCAAAAGGGGCGCTGCTTAGGCAGCGCCCCTTTTTTTCGGTGAATAGATTTCAGTATCCGATGTCTGGAACCAGATGCCAGATACCGGTATTTCCGCTCCTTCCTTCCTGAAGTCCCTGATTGTAATAAATCATTTACCCTGTTCATGCTGTCGGCAAGAATCTTCTGGATTACCGTTGCATTACGTATAACAAGCCCCTGGAGATATAGACAGTAAATGAGGGAATGATAGTATCTGTTCGGGGTCGTCCCTGATACAGTCGAATACTGAAAGGACTGGGCTCTGTTCCTTTTCGGTCAAAGGAACTTTTTCCATTTGGCCTTCCATGATATCCGGGGGCTAAATGGACTTGACTCAGTTGCTTCATGTAATAAGATGTCTTTAAAATAATATTTTCACTAACTTAGCCTTTGGGACACAGGTCGTCTGGAGGAAAGACATCCTTTTTCGCGCGGCGGTTACAGAAGGGGTGTGGAGTTGTCATCTATTGTAGCTCGCGCTGCTCCTGTTCCTATTTCAGACTGCCTGTCCACTAATTCGCTATGATGAACAACCTAAGTCCAACTGGCCCCTTCGACAATATGGTGATCCCATGGAGTATCCGAGTGACCTGCTGAACCTCATTGGTGAAGTCGATCTGGAGGAGATTCTCGCTGTTTTTACGAGGGCGATGGGTGTGGCGTCCATCATTACACATGTGGACGGAACACCCATCACAAAACCGCACAATTTCACCCGACTTTGCGAAGAGTATTGCAGAGCCACCGAGAAGGGCAGAAGGAAGTGCCACGAGAGTGATCGTTACGGTGGAGAGGAATCGGCCCGGAAAAGAGAGCCGATCATTTACACTTGTCTCAACGCAGAGCTGATCGACTGTGCGGCTCCCGTAATAGTTGAAGGGTATCACCTTGCTACAGTTTTGTGCGGGCAGGTGCTGGAAGAACCCATGGAAGAGGAGGTGGCCCGCGCGCGAGCCCTTTCCCTAGGGGTTTCTGACGTTTCAGGATATGTGAAAGAGATGGCACAGATTCCGATCATGAGCCGCTCCCGTCTGTTGGACGTCGTTAACCTGATGGCCCTTATCACGAAAACGGTGAGCGAGTTGGTGCTTGGAAAGTACCGGCTTTTCCAAAGCTCCCAGGAATACCTGAACGTTCTCATCAACAGCGTTTCCGACAGCATTATTTCAACGGACAACAAGCACCACATCACCACGGTTAACAACGCCAGCGGGCATGTTTTTCAATTGAATACTAAACAGCTGATCGGCAAGTCCGTTCTGTCCCTGCTGGCGGGTCAGAAGTCGGTGGATACTTACCTGGACAAGGCTTCAAACCACTGCCGAGAAAAGAGTTGGCTTGGGGAGTTGCTGGCGAAGAGATCGGATCAGACCGAATTCCCCGTCCATGTGTCTCTTTCCGGGATCGTCGATCCTGAAAAGAAAGGAAACACGGGATATGTTGCGGTTATTCGCGATATCTCGGAAGAGAAAAAGGTTCAACGAATGAGAGAAGAGCTGGTTGCCATGGTGACTCACGATATGAGGAACCCTGTCCTTTCGGTTGAAAAGGCCCTTCAACTCCTGGCCGCTTCCGATCTTACCTTTAACGAACGACAATTAGAGATCCTCACCATGGCCATCGGTACCACGAACCAGATCTATGGTCTTGCCAGCGACCTGCTGGATAACTACCGAAGCGAAAGCGGACGGTTCAACCTTTTTAAGACCATTTTTGACATCAGGGATATTGTTCACAACAGCATTCAGCAGCTGAAGTTCTATTCGGATGACAAAAATATCACTATTTGCTATCAGGCACCGCCAAAACCGCTGAAATTGACAGGAGACAGCGTGAGATTGAGTCGCGTTTTTACCAATCTCCTTGACAACGCTATCAAATACAGTCCCGAGGGGGGAGTGATAGAGGTGTCCTCCATCATGGCTTCCGGATCTGATCTTAAAAGTATGAAAAACGGCGTTCCGTCCTATTACAAAGAAGCTCTGGTGGATGGGAGATTTTATATTCTTAATGAGATCATCGACAATGGGGTGGGTGTCCCGGAAAAGTACCAGGACTCTATTTTCGACAAATTTTTCACTATTAAAACCATGAATCTGCCGGAGAGAAGGAGCATGGGTATCGGCCTGGCGGTCTGCAAACAGATGGTGGAAGCCCATGACGGCTGCATCTGGTTGAAACCCACCGCGTTGCTAAGCGATACCAGAAAAAATGAGGGCTGCATTTTTTCCTTTGTTCTGCCTGCTGTGTGATAACATCACCTGCGTTGTTTGTATGACCTGAGTAGTGACCGCCCCGCCCTCGGATCTGGTGTGGAGGATGCGGTTTCAACGAGCTTCCGGGGACAACGACCGTATCCTGACAGCTGCCAGCCACTTCCAGTGATTGTTGATCACCGAGGTGGTTCGAGTTGTAGTCTGGAGAACAGGACAATGATTAGGGACGAGGTCCAGGAACTTATCAAGGTATTTGTGGCCGATGACCACCCACTGCTGCGAGCCGGTTTACGGCTTTCATTCACCGAGGAAAACGGATTCGAGTACGTTGGGGAGGCTGCGGACGGGTTTACAGCCGTGGACAGGGTAAAGGCCCATTGCCCAGACGTTTGTCTTATCGACATCGACATGCCCGGTCTTTCGGGCATCGACGTAATCAGGATCATAAGGAAGATATCTTCTGAAATGAAGCTCATTGCGCTTTCCACTTTCAGGGACGAAAAGTATGTCAAGGATGCTATGAGAGCCGGGGCGGATGGCTATCTCCTCAAAAACATCGGTATGAACGATCTTGCCGATGTCATAAGAGCTTTTTATCACGGGGAGCAGCCGATCTCCCCATACTTGGCTAATCTGACCTTCCAGTGTGATGGAGAGAAAGAATCTTCTCAGTATCCCTTTGATCAATTAACCAGGAGGGAGAACGAAGTTTTCAACCTTATTGTGGAAGGTAAGTGCAACAAGGACATTGCGCGCAACTTGCACATCAGCCAGGATACGGTTAAAACCCATGTTAAGAACATTTACCGGAAGATCCATGTCAGGAACCGGATCGAGGCGATGAGGGTCTCCCATGAGATGAAAGACAGGGCATGATCCTAAGGAGGACCTGTTGGCGATCGCATCTGTTTTCTTGATTTGAGAGGTACAAACGATGATTTTTGGCCAACACAAAGGAGGTGGTAATGAAAATTTTTTTTGCTGACCAGGATCCACTCTACAGAACAACACTGAAGTACAGCCTTGATTGTG
>DAOVVW010000170.1 GCA_030636965.1 Pseudomonadota bacterium
GAATATGCTTCGTATCCGAACTCCTTCAGGAATAGTCCTGGACAGGCGTTCTTTATCCGGCCCGGAAAGCAGACCCTCAACAGCGCTGCGGGTCAGAGCATCGATGAACCCGACCGGGATCTCTCTTCTTTCGAGGGCAAGTCTGCTTCCCTCCCCGTCGGTGAAATACAGGTCAATGGTGAGCATTTCATCCGTAGTTGGCGCGGATATGGACGGCTCAAGCGCAGTCAGGCCGTCCCGTTTCTGCTGGATCGAGCGGTAAAGGAGCAATGCCGATACGGATGCGGCGATAACAATGACCAACAGAACTGTTACAAGACGCCCTTTTTTCAATTCACTGGCCCCTTAACTCACCCCGCATCAGGCTTCTGTTGTAATCGGAAACAGCCTCGAAGAGGGATCTGGCTAAACGGGTCTGATAGGTTTCCCTGTTCAGCTTGATCTCCTGCTCCGGATTGGTGATGAAACCCACTTCCACCAGTGTTGCGGGCATGCGAGCTCCCATGAGGACTGCTAAAGGTGCCTGGCGTACGCCACGATCCCGGCCGCCGGCATATTTTACCATGCTCCGCTGTACACGTGCTGCAAGTTCGCCACTCTGATTGATATACTCCAGCTGAGCCATATCCCATAATATGGCTTCCAGAAGAGCTTCCTCTCCCTCTTTGCCTTCAACTCCCAGCGCTCTGTTCTCCAGAAGGGCTACCTGAGAGGCCTCAAGGTCAGATGCCGAAAAACTCAAATAGTAGGTCTCATAACCCCTGACCGACCTTCTGTACGCCGCATTTGCATGGATGCTGAGGAAGAGATCTGCCCTGTTGTTGTTTGATATAGCCGTTCTCTCCTTCAGACCTACAAAATAGTCGGCGGTCCTGGTCAGCACCACCTTCACTCCAAGGTCCTCCTCCAGCATCGTCCTGAGCTTCTGGGATATGGAAAGTACCAGGTCTTTCTCCTGTGTTCCGGTACCGCCCATTGCTCCTTTATCCCGTCCTCCGTGTCCTGGATCGATCACAACAACCTTCAGGCCTCTGGGCACGGGTTTTCTCTTCTCGGGGGGAAGGAGTTTGTCCCTGTCTATAAAGGCTGCAAGCCTGACCAGACCCTTCGGATCCACACCATCAAAAGCACCTGTTCCCTCTTCACCCAGAAGGACTGTGTTGCCCTTCTCGTCAACGGTAACAGATCTTCCAAGCAAGGCGGGCAGAGCCTTCGTCAGGAAATCGGTCGGAACCAGCATATTGCTGCCCGATGCCCTCATGGGTGTGGACAGAACTTCATATGCGCCTTTCGAAAGGACCAGGGGAGAATCCAGCATGAGGCGAACCGACCCTTTTTCCCCCACCAGGTCCAGCCTCTCACCGAGAAAATCCATACTTGTTTTCAGGGAAAAGGCAGATGCTATTGAACCGAGTTCAAGGCTGTTACCAGCGCGTGTCAACACTGCAAAAGGCGAATTGATCATACCCCTTGACTGAATAACGGAAAGAGAATCAGCCTTGATGGGGGCTGTCGGGAATGCAACGCTCAGAAAAAAAGCCAATACCAGGACAGATGAGGTGGTCCATTCTCTGGTCGGCAATGATCTTCTATAACGAGTAATCGTACTCACCTGTATCCTAAAAATCTCTGGGAAGAAGTCCCGGGAGATCGACGGGTGGAATATATCCCGGCGTATAGCTTCTCCTGGTAGTGCCGTCTCTGCGATCCAAAGGCCTGGTGTACTGCCGGGGACCAGTTCCTATCTTGAAGCATTCATATATAAATTTCTCGGAGCCCGGGACTGCCAGCAGTCCGGTCTTGAGGTCCACCTTGACCATCTCAACACCAGGAGGCGGAGGCGGGAAGGGTAATGCCGTTCTTCCCTCCAGAGCTTTCTTCATGAAGTCGACCCAGATCGGCGCCGCGGCGCGGGAACCTGTCTCGTTAACTCCCAGAGGAGCCTCTTCATCAAATCCCACCCAGACCCCTGTAACCATACGCGGCGTAAAGCCCATGAACCAGGCATCGATCATATCGTTGGTCGTACCTGTTTTTCCACCGCTGGGGCGTCCCAGGGCTTTGGCGCGCCATCCAGTGCCATGCTGTACCACGCCGCGGAGCAGGTTCTGCATAATATACGCTGTGTCTTCGGAAAGGGTCCTGACAAGCTCTGGACCGCCCTGTTCCAGGACCATACCGTTCCTGTCCTCCACCTTCCTGACGCCCCACGGTGTAGCCCGAAGCCCCAGATTGGCGAACACCGAATAGGCCGAAGTAAGCTCAAGGGGTGTCACACCCAGGGAACCCAGGGCAAGGGACAGATCCTCGGGCAGGTTCTCTTCCAGGCCGAATCTTTTCGCGTACTGGATAACCGTCTGCAGGCCCAGCTTCTGGACAAGCTTTATAGTTACAACGTTCCTGGATTTCGTGATACCTGTCCTGAGTGTTGTGGGACCGTAGAACTTCTCTTCATAGTTCGCGGGCTTCCACTTGAGTTCAACTGTGGGATCGTCATAGATGACGGGTGAATCGATGATGATCGAGGATGGCGTGAACCCATTATCCATGGCCGAACTGTAAACGACAGGTTTGAAGGCAGATCCGGGCTGACGCCTTGCCTGGGTAGCGCGATTGAATTCACTTTTTCTGTAATCGTACCCACCCACCAGGGCGAGTATCTGACCAGTGGGAGCATCGATACTGATAAGGGCCCCTTCGACAACCGGATCCTGGTCAAGGGCAACGAGTTCCCCGCGCTCAGGATCTTTCTTGTTCAGATACTTGACCTTGATCATGGAGCCGACGCTCAGCGCCTTCCTGGCATCCTTGACCACATCGTTGACATACTCCACTTCCGGGTTTATGCGCCTGGCCCATTTCATCTCCTCTAGCGGCAGATATCCGGAGAGGCCTCCCATGTCAAGTTCAGCCCCCTCCATGCTAACTCTCATGACAATGGCCTTGAGGGCCTGGCCTTCACTGAAGGGGTTTTCGTCAGTAATTGTATATGCTGAATCAATAAGTCCGTTATCAACCCTTATCCTCTCCAGGGCCTCAGGGAAACTCTCGGAGGATACGAATTCCAGGGGTCCACGGAACCCCTGTCTCCTGTCCAGTGCAAGCAGGCCCTTCCTGACAGATTTCACCGCCGCTCTCTGGAGATCCATATCGATGGTGGTATAGACCTTGAGACCACCGCGGTAGAGCTCATTTTCACCGTATTTATCGTAAAGATCTCGTCTTATGTGCTCTGCGACATAGGCTAACGGGTCATCCTCAGGCAGAATGTTGGGATCTAAACCCAGCGGCTTGCTGGTTGCTTCTGCTTCATCCTGCGGCTGGATGAAGCCCTCCTCGGTCATTCTGGCCAAAACAAGATTTCTACGTGTTAAGGCCTCCTGGGGATTCCTGGTTGGAGAGTAGGCACTTGGCGCCTTGGGAAGGCCCGCAAGGAGCGCTGCTTCGTGAAGATCCAGTTCCCAGACATGCTTTTTGAAGTAGTTTTTGGCAGCTGCCTCAATACCGTAACTGCCGAAACCGAAGTAGATCTGGTTGAGATATATCTCGAGAACCTCATCCTTGCTGAACCGTTTGTCCATCCTCCTGGCGAGGATGGCTTCTTTTATCTTCCTGGTGTAGGTCCTCTCCCTGGAAAGAAGCAGTGACTTGGCAACCTGCTTCTTAATTGTACTTCCCCCCTGAACGACTTTTCGGGCACGGATATTTTTCAGAAAGGCCCTGAAAATACCTATGTAGTCCAGTCCCTCATGCTCATAGTAGTTTGAATCCTCTATGGCCAGGATGGCGTTGACAACCATCTTCGGAACCTGATCTATGGAAATAAGTTCTCTGTTTTCAGTGAAGAAACGGGTTATTTCGTTATCATTCCGGTCAAAAACAACAGTAGGCAGTGAAGGTTTGTAATCCTCGATGCTATTGAGTTTGGGCAGTTTCAGGCTGAAAAATGTCAGGACAGCGATCATAAAAACAAGGCCCACCAGAGC
>DAOVVW010000086.1 GCA_030636965.1 Pseudomonadota bacterium
AAGGAGTGAAGATGGTTAAATGGATGTTTATGAAGAGAAGGTTGGGCTTTTCCGATGAGGAAATGGAAAAGTTCAAAAGCGACCCCAGGAACGAGGATATTCTTGCCAGGGCCCCTGAGATGATGAAGAAAACCATAATCCTGGAGGTGGTTGAATCCAGCGGATGTAACAGCCAACATCGAGTCGGTGACCAGTTCAGGTTCGATGCCTTCGGCAATCTGCTGACAGAAGGTCTGCCGGAGAAGGTGTGCATCTATGCTTTTGGTGCCGCCCAGAACCTCATTTACGCCGCTACAGAGCTGCTCTTTGCAGATGCGGATCCTAATGAGATGAGGTTCAAGCGTACTGGATGCTTCGATGTGGGTCTCGAGTGCGAAGGCTGGGGCAAAGTAGTTCTTGAACTCCATGTGGAGTAAAAGCCAAATTCGTCTCCTGAAATTGAACGGAAAACCTAAAAGGAGCATAAAATGAAACTCAGCAAGAAGCAGAAGGATATGTGTGACACAAGCCAGTGGGATTTTTCGAACCTTAGTGCCCTTTTTCTCAACTGTACCCTGAAAAAAACACCGGAGATGTCTCATACAGAGGGACTGATCAGAATCTCACGGGCCATCATGGAAAAAAACGGTGTCGGTGTCGAGGTGCTCCGTCCCGTGGATCACGACATTGCCAGCGGCGTCTATCCGGACATGACGGAACATGGGTGGGATACGGACGAATGGCCCGCGATCTACGAGAAGGTAAAAGCTGCCGACATCCTTGTCATCACGTCTCCCATCTGGCTTGGGGAAAAGTCTTCAATCAGTACGCAGGTTATAGAGAGGCTGTATTCTTCCTCCGGAGACCTTAACGAGAGTGGCCAGTATGCATACTACGGCCGGGTTGGCGGTTGTTTAATAACAGGTAACGAAGACGGAGCAAAGCACTGCGCCATGAACATTCTGTATTCACTGCAGCACCTGGGTTATGTTATTCCGCCCCAGGCTGACGCGGCCTGGCTTGGTGAGGCTGGCCCGGGACCCTCGTACCTCGATCCCGGTTCCGGTGGGCCGGAGAATGACTTTACCAACCGGAATACCACCTTCATGACATGGAACCTGATGCACCTTGCCCGCATGATAAAGGATACTGGGGGAATTCCTGCCCACGGCAACCAGCGGTCTGAGTGGGAAGCCGGCTGCAGATTTGATCACCCTAATCCGGAATATAGATAGGGATAAAGCTGCTCGTAAGACTGGTCTTAAAGTGGTTTCAAGTTTCAAGTCTCAGGTTTCAAATATGGTCAATAAAAAGGGGGCTGTCCTCGATTAAAACAGAACCAGGTCGGTGACCTCGGCTCTTATACCGATGTGGGATCCAATTGGATGCTTGTGGTGGCTGGGAACAAGTGAAAGCACTTTCTCACCGCCCGGTAGGAGCAGAGTATATAATATGCTCGCTCCCCTGAAAGCCTTGTCAACAACCTGTGCTTTCTGAGGGCTGTCATCTTCGTGTACCGCATCCTCAGGGCGGATTAGAATTTTTGCGGTCTTTCCACCCGGTACGGGACCAACGGTTTCACCGTCAAGAGTTCCCAGGGCAGTTTCCACCTTGCCATTACTGTTGATGACTGCTGGCAGCAGTACGCCGTCTCCCACAAAATCTGCCACAATAAGGCTGTTGGGCCGGTGATACAGGTTATATGCGCTGTCCCACTGTATTATTTTGCCCTCGTACATCACACCGATCTCGTCGGCCATGGCGAAAGCCTCGCTCTGATTGTGTGTAACCATTAATGCTGTTGCGCCACTTTCTTTAAGTATCTTTCTGACACTCAGCGACAGGCTTTCCCTGAGAGTTGCGTCCAGATTGGAGAAGGGCTCGTCCATGAGCAGTAGATCTGGTCCGGGGGCAAGGGAACGGGCAAGGGCCACACGTTGCTGTTGGCCACCCGACAGTTCGTGAGGATAACGTTCTGAGATACGATCCAGATCCATCTTCTCTAGAAGTTCTGACACGAGTGTCAATTTCCGGGCCTTGTTGTCGGTCTTCAAACCGAAGGCGACGTTGTCGAAAACAGTAAGGTGCGGGAACAGGGCATAATCCTGAAAGACCATGCCAATGCGACGTTTCTCCGGAGGGACCGAAAGCCCGTTTCGTGATACTGATTTACCGTGAAGCATGATCTCTCCTGACAGTATCTTCTCGAAGCCCGCGATGGTTCTGAGTACAGATGTTTTGCCGCACCCGCTGGGCCCAAGCAAACAACCGATCTGGCCCTTTTTCAGGGTAAGGAAGAGGTTCCTGATAACCAGGTTCTTGCCATATGCCTGATAGATATCTTTCATTTCAAGGAGTGGTTCCATTAGACTCCCTTTTGGACAAACTTCATTAGTCATCCGCCTGTCGGGTTAATAATGCAACTGGTATTATCCCCACCAATATCAACGTAAGAGCTGGCAGGGCTGCTCGTTCCCACTCACCCTCGGAGGTCAACTCGAATATTTTCACCGCCAGCGTATCCCACCCAAAGGGGCGGGTCATGAGAGTTATGGGCATTTCCTTCATGACATCAACGAAGACCAGAGCAGCTGCAGAGAATAGTCCTCCCTTCAGGATAGGAAGATGAATTCTGTAGAGCATAGGAAGCCCCTTTGACCCCAGGGTCCTGGCTGATTCGTCGATACTTCTTGTAATGCGGCGCATGGAGCTATCGATGGAGTTGAATCCCGGTGCCATGAAACGGACTATGTACGCTGCCACCATTACAAAAATGGTTCCCTGCAGGACAGGGCCCGGCTCGACATTCAGGAGCGCTCCGGCCACACTTGCCAAAAACCCGTCTGCAGCGGCAACGGGTATGAATATTCCGATAGCCAGCACTGTTCCCGGCAAGGCGTAACCCATTGTGCAGATGCGTGTAAGAATGCTGCTGAGGATATCCGGATGATGCCTGCCGGCGTATGAAAGGATCAGGGCAAGGAGGCAGATGATTGCAGCGGTTATTATACCCAACACAAGGGAATGGCCAAGAAAATCGAAGTACCGACTGCTGAACTCGTATCTGAAGCTTGCCGTAGTCCAGAGAATGAGCTGTATAACAGGAACTACAAAAGATACGAACAGAATGAGGAAGGCGTACGAAACCGCAAAAACCTTCATGGCTCCTCTCAGATGCAGCCGTTCCTTTCTAAAAGCGTCACGCCCCATGGAGGTGAACTGCATTCTTGAACGCAGGCTGTTCTCTATGCCCAGGATGATGAGGGCGAAGACGACCAGAATGGAGGAGAGCTGAGCAGCGGCGGTTAGAGAAAAGAATCCGAACCAGGCCTTGTAAATAGCGGTAGTGAAAGTATCGTAATTGAATATGGATACGGCTCCGAAATCAGCAAGAACTTCCATGAGAACAAGCATCAGACCCCCGGCGATCCACGGCCTTGCCATGGGTAGCGCCACCTTAAAGAACCCTTCTGTTTTGGTGTGCCCCAGACTCTGGGCCGCCTCCAGAGCCCTTTTCCCCTGGGTGGAGAAGGCATCTCTGGCAAGGAGATAGACGTAAGGGTACAGGGACAGCGACATCACGAAAATAACCCCCCAGGAGGATCTGAAACCGGACAGGGTGGGCAGCGAATGCTGTCTGAGGAGGATCTGCAGTGGGCTGGAATAATCCAGCATTCCGAGAAATACAAAAGCCAGCACATATGTGGGAAAGGCCAGCGGCAGAAAAAGGGACCAGGTAAAGAATTTCCTGCCGGGAAATTCGCATACAGCCGTAAGCCACGCCAGGCTGACCCCGAGAATCGCAGTGACGGTCCCGACTCCGATGGCGAGCTTGAGAGTATTGATGATGAGGTCGGTGAGGAGGGTCTGGGAAAGGTGTCTCCACACATCCCCGGCCGGCTTGGTAAAAGAAAGAAGAATGATTGACAGCGGAATCATGACAGCCGCTGCAAACAGTGCTGCAAAGAGCCTCCACGCGCTTGGCCTTGCAGGGAGGAGATTTGAGCCCAGCCTCCTGATGATCATAGTTTCTGTCCTGGATGATGGCATGGTTTTGCCTTTTACCTGTATCCTGCCCTGTCCATCAGCCTTATCGCTTCAGCTTGTAATTCGCCGCCCCTGGAAACGTTTATGAGGTTCTCCCTGAAGGACCCCCAGCTCTTTACAATGGAATGGAGCTTCGCGTCACTGTGAACAGGATATTCCATATTAGAATCGGCAAATATCGTTTGCGCAGCAGGCGTTGAAAGCCACTCCAGGAGCTTCATAGCCTTACCCCTGTGTCTGGCGTGTGTGGTCACTCCTGCGCCGGAGATGTTTACGTGTACACCGTTGCCGTCCTGGTCGGGCCAGAAGAGGGCGAGGGGAAGGCCGGGCTTCTTCTTCATCAGCCGCCCGAAATAGTAAGTGTTAATAATACCTACGTCGCCCTGCCCAGCTGCGATCGACTCTAGAACCTTGGTATCCGAAGAGAAGGGTTCGGTGGAAAGGTTATGGACCCATGATCTGATGATATCCTCGGTTTTTTCGAGTCCGTGCTCGACGATTAACATCGCCGTCAGAGACTGATTGTAAACTTTCTTGGATGTTCTCAGGATCAGCCTGCCTTTCCATTTTGGACTGCCTAGATCCTCATATGTTGACAGCTCCTCCGGGGATACACGGTCTGTGTTGTAGGCGATGGTTCTCGCCCGTACCGACAGCCCGAACCATCGGTTTCCAGGATCCCGCAGATGGGAGGGGATGTTTTTCTCAAGCACTCTGGATTTTACAGGTTGGAAAAGACCCTCATCGGCAGCGTGCCATAGATTCCCCGCGTCAACAGTCAGCAGGATATCAGCCCGGGTCCGGGACCCTTCCGCCTTTATCCTCTGCATCAGGGCGCCCGCATTGCCCGTGATGTACCTGACTTTGGTTCCCGTCTCCTTTGTATACAGATCAAAGAGGGGCTTTATCAGATGCTCTTTCCTTGCCGAATAGACCACGACTTCATCTGCAAATGTTGAAGGGATAACTCCCAGTGTGACTATCGCGACCATGATCAACATGGCGATGTACTTTCCAGTCATATTTTCCCCTTTATGTTGATTATGGTTTCCATTATCAATTGGTTTTCAAAAAAATATACCTAACAGCTGCTATTCACTACTACATTCGGCGCACAGGCCGTAAAGTACCATCTTATGCCGATAGAGCCTGAACCCGTGTCTTTTTGCCAGATCCTCCTGGAGTTCTTCAATAACAGAATCCACTACCTCGACGTGAATGCCGCACTGCTCACAGATAAGATGGTCATGATGCTCGTGTCCCAACTTTTGCTCATATCGAACAATTCCATCGCCGAAGTCCACCGAACGGGCAAGGCCCGCATCTACCAGAAGCTTCATCGTTCTGTAGATGGTGGCTTGGCCTATGGAGGGATCGTCTCGCTTGATAAGGTCGTACAACTCCTCAGAGGATGAGTGGCCTGCGCTCTTTAGGAAAGCATTAAGTATCAATACCCTCTGAGGAGTTAATTTGAGCCCTTTGTTCGCAAGAAAGCGTTCAAGCGCTAATCTGGCAGTGATAAGCAGCCTCCATAGAAAATGATAGTCATTATCAATCGATTGTAATTATAATATTTTCTTCCCGGTTGTCAAGTCCCAACATCTTGGAACTTAAACAGCAGCTGCCAATGTCGGTATGCAGTACTTAAACT
>DAOVVW010000141.1 GCA_030636965.1 Pseudomonadota bacterium
AGTACGGAGCCATGGCACTGTCGTCCATTTCCGAGGGCCTTGGTATCCCCAGAAGGACCTCTACCCTCTTGAGCCCTCCCTTTATTCCCCTGCGCCTGCACTCGAATAGCAGGTCCTTGTGTCGAGCGAAGTCTCTGATATCCAGACCTGTAACTCTCTTTATATTGGGGAGGTCAAACCGTGTCCCGTTAAACGTCACTACCATATCCACCCCCGCGAGGGCAGCTTCGATCCCGATGTCCGTAACATCCCATTCCAGGAGCTGGACCAACGGTTTTTGGGGAATGTGGATACCTATAACACTTATACCGGAATCGTAGGTAGTTTCGATGTCCAGGTACGCCCGTTTTGCCTCTTCTGTCATTATGATCCTACTCTAACCTCGGCACCCTTTGGTTGAGTCGAAGTACACTTGTGCTCCGCACCAGAATTCAGAAGTCAGTAGTCAGAATCCAGAATACCGTGCATAGAATAGAATGCAAATGGGCCTGATTCCCTTATTCTGACTTCTGTATTCGGGGTTCTGTATTCCTGCCAAATATACCCCGTTGGTCATTGAGCGTTGGACGTTGGACTAGCTCGCTCCTTATCATCCAGGGCTACAAGAAATTCAGCGCCCAGCAAAAGCAGCGCGGCTGAAAAATACACGAAAACAAGGAAGGCTATCACTGAGGCCAGGGGTCCGTAAACCACACTCAGTGGGACTGCCTTGGAAGTGTACCAGACAAAAAGGGTCCTTATGAGTTCCCAAGCCACGGTGAGACAGGCTGAGACCAGTACAGAGGTCCCAATAGGCGGCCTGACTCTGGGAGCAAGATATAAAAGTACAAGGAATGTCATGAAGACGAAAAGAGACGGGCTCCACCTGAGGTATAGCATCTCACCTATCCCGCTCAGCGGTACACCGGCAAATACTATATTCTTTCCTGCCATCCACGAAAAGGCTGCTGCGGCAAAGTGCGATGAGACGATGGCTATCCCCAGGACCAGCACCATTAACTGTCCCCAGATCAACCCCCTTAAAATGGACCTGCCGGCGGGAGCGTGCCCAAAGATCTGCGCAATAGAGTGCTCGATCGTCCTGAAGACCATGCCCGCGCCGATGAACAGGGCGGCAAAAGCAAGGCCGTTCATTATACCACTGCCCCCCACCAGAGCGTGTATCTGCTGTGTAAGGCCGGGCACCTGCCCCGGGAAGATCTTCCCGAATAGTTCAAGGATCTCCACGGTAGCCCGCTGGGAGGACCCGATCAGGGTTCCCGCTATAACCACTGAAAAGTAAAGAAGCGGAAGAAGGGACAGGAGAGCATAGTAGGAAATAGCGGCTGCTAGAAGGTGGCAGCGATGGGCAAAGAACCCTTTAAGGGTCCTTACGAATACTTTTATCAGGTTCACTTGGCTTGGCCCCTAGGCGAATATTCTTCTCTCGCGTCCTCTGCGGAAGCGCAGCCTGATGGGCGTTCCATCAAAGCCGAACTCCTCTCGAAAACGGTTTTCCAGGTACTTTATATAATTATCCCTTATCTGACCGGGCCTGTTTGTAAAGATCAGAAAAGTGGGCGGATGAGTCCCCACCTGGGTTGTGTAGTAGAAGCGTATTCTCCTGCCCCTCACGAGGCTGGGCTGGTGGCGTTCAACAGCATCCTCAAGGGCGGAATTCAGTGTACTCGTAGCTATCTTCACCCCGGCCTGCTCATAGACCGCCTCGACAACCTCGAATATACGTTCAACCCTGAGTCCGGTCAATGCGGACATGGAGATAACCGGCGCATGGGGAAAGAAGAACAGCTTGTCCTTCATGTTTTTCGTCATCTTATCGAAGGTCTTATCGTCTTTTTCCATGAGATCCCATTTGTTAAGACCCAACACCATGCACTTCCCTCTGTCCTGTGCCAGACCGGCGATCTTCACATCCTGATCCACGACACCTTCTGTCGTATCAAGAAGAAGGATGCACACATCGCACCTCTCCAGGGCCGATACGGTTCTCATGACAGTAAGGCGCTCAACGTCCTTTTTAATGCGACTTTTCTTCCTCAAACCCGCCGTATCAACAAAAAGATACCTTCGACCGTCTCGCTCCACAATTGTGTCAACGGTATCAGCTGTAGTACCCGGGACCTCAGAGACAAGGAGCCTTTCTTCCCCGAGAATCCGGTTTATCAGTGTTGATTTACCCGTATTGGGCCTTCCCAGTACCGCAACCCTTATATCGAACTCCTCGGAAGAGTCGATCTGCTGTTCGGGAATCCTTTCAACCAGGTGATCCAGGAGCTCTGCCACTCCCATACCGTGCATTGCCGATATGGGAAAGATCGGCTCCATTCCCAGGCTGAAAAACTCCCCGACCTCGTCGGTACGCTTTTTCCCCTCGCATTTATTAACAGCCAGCATCATCGGTTTTGCCGTTTTCCGGAGAACCTGGGCCACTTCTATATCTACCGGTGTCACACCGGTCCTCACGTCCAGAACAAAAATAATGATATCCGCCTCTTCGATTGCCAGCATTGCCTGTTTTTTTATCAGGGAGAATATCCCTGTTTCAGCAATGGGATCGAAACCGCCGGTATCTACAAGAACGAACTCTCGATCAACCCACGTGCCCACACCGTAATTCCGATCCCTCGTCACACCGGAAACATCTTCCACTATTGCCTTCCTCTTTCCCAGGATCCTGTTAAAGAGAGTTGATTTGCCCACGTTGGGTCTGCCAACAATAGCTACAACCGGCATTTTCTATCCCCTATACCCTAGAGAAGCCAGAAACTCATCTTGAAGCAGGATTATCCTCTTCCCCACAGCGTTGGTAATTGCAACTGAAAAATAGTGACCGCTCTGCAGCTCGGAAATAACAACCGGAATAAGCGTCTCACCGTATTTCTTGAGAAGAAAATCTACAAATAGAAGGCTGACTGCATAGGCTTTCACCCGGTCCTCGTGGTGCATCTCGATAAACGTTTCATCGAGATCACCCAGGGAACGGAACCAGTTATCATCAACCAGACCCCTAACGTACAACCTGACTTGCGCCATTTCTTCAAATGTATACTCCTCCCCAAGCCTCTGGGCGACACCTTCGTGAAACCAGGCCGGAATGCGTCCGCCAGCCCTGTGAAGAAGCGCGTGGATCATCTCATGCCTGACCGTATCAATAAGCACCCGAGTGTCATACAGTTCCTTACCCGGATATAGCCTGATTCTTCCATCGTAGATCCCCGTCAGGTATGGATCGGGAGAACTGCCCCTGTCACCCAGTTCTTCAGTCATTATCAGAACTTCAATGGGATCTCTTGGGAAAACGCCCAGCAGGGCTGTCAGGTTGTCCATCTGTTCCTGAAGAACAGACATCAGTTCCCCCTCAAACTCCAGTTTTCTCTCGCCGCTGTACAGGAGCCTGAAGTTACGTCCCTGCTCAGTTACCATTCCCTCATTCTCGGCAATTACCTTGTCAAGATGCGCAAGCAGTGTTTTAAGATCCATTCTGTCCGGCTGGGAAGCCATCAAGTCTTCCACGTAGTTACGCGCCTTACCGTAACTGCCGGCGCGATATTGAATCATGGCTAACCTTTCCAGGGCCTCCGGGTTATCAGGCCAGAGCGATATGGCCTCCTCCTGGTACTTATGGGACCCTTCGGTATCACCATCATCTGAGTAGCGCTGACCCAGCCTGGAAATGGCCAGTGAAAGGTTGTGGGCAATTACAATATTTTCAGGATCCTCTGCCCTGGCCTCCCTTAGTTTTACCAAAGCCTGGTCCAGTTCACCCGATTCCAGCAGCCTTGTTCCCTCGGAATTCAGGCCCGAAGCCGCTGTACGCCTTTCTATTGTGACCTTGTCCGTTTGTATCCTGTCGTCAAGCCTGGATTCGTAGATACCGTAGGCAAAAACGCCTACTATCATGGCCAGGGTTATGTAAATAAGGTTTCTCATTGTGTGGAGTATTGTATGTGTTCAACGTTCAATGTTCAACCACGCCTATGCGTGGCAGGCGTTCAACGTTATTAACGGTCAAAGATCCAAAACCAGGCTTTTTTTACCACAGAGTCACAGAGAACACAGAGAGTACAGAGGTTTGGGTTACGGAGTATGGGTGCGGGGGTATGGGTGTTTACTCCCCTCCCCTGGCGGGAGGGGAACACAAGGTGAGAGGGGAATCAGTCATTGCGAGTCACGCCTGCGGCGTGATGCGTTCCGCAGAGGCGACGAAGCAATCTTATCATTGTTTCAAATCATGCTCCGACTCCCTAGCCTACCAGATCCAAAACCTTAAACCCCAAGATACGACCCCCGATCCTTTAGATCCTTTAAAGTCAAAATACATACTCCGGCACCTATGATCTTCGAAAAAAAGAAGTACCCGGATATCAAAAACCGGGTACTCTCTTTTTACCAGACAGAGAGTCTGGCAAAACGCCTGACTGGTAGTCAAGGGTAATATACACAAAATTGAAGGCAGCATGAAGCTATTATGATGGTCCGCTCTGATACCAGTTTCCACGCCAAATGATGGGTGATGGGTATCAGAGTAT
>DAOVVW010000038.1 GCA_030636965.1 Pseudomonadota bacterium
CGGTCCAGACCTCCATTGTTCTGTATAAACCCAAGCCCAAGCCTTCCTCTGTGTTCTCTGTGAACTCTGTGGTTAAGCCCAAGCTTTGGAATTTCTCCGTGTCCTCCGTGCCTCCGTGGTAAACCCAAGGCCATGATTTTTCTCTGTGCTCTCTATGCCCTCTGTGGTTCAAGCCCTGTTTCGAATTCCAGATCATTATGAGAACTGAGCCAAAAACCTCAGATCATTCTCGAAAAACAACCGGATATCATCGATGCCGTATCGGAGCATCGCAAGCCTCTCTATCCCTACACCAAAGGCGAATCCGCTGTACTTTTCCGGATCGTAATTCACGAACCGGAAGACCTCGGGATGTATCATTCCCGAGCCCAGGATCTCAAGCCAGCCGCTGTCCGAACAGACTCTGCACCCACTTCCAGAGCACATGACACAACCGATATCCACTTCCGCGCTGGGCTCAGTGAAAGGGAAAAAGCTGGGCCTGAACCTGACGGGGGTTCCTTCACCGAAGAACTGGTTTACGAACTCGATCAGAACACCTTTCAGGTCGCTGAAGGTTATCCTGTCATCCACAATAAAACCCTCTACCTGATGGAACATCGGTGAGTGCGTAACATCGTAATCGACCCTGTAAACTTTCCCCGGCGAGACAATCCTCAAGGGAGGCTGCTCCGTCTCCATCGTCCTTATCTGTACAGGTGAAGTGTGTGTCCTCAAGACGGTGTCTTCGCCAAAGTAAAAGGTATCCTGCATATCACGGGCAGGGTGGTCTTTCGGAATATTCAGCGCCTCGAAATTATAGTAATCCTTCTCGATCTCCGGTCCTTTTCTGACAGAGAACCCCATACCGCGGAAAATATCGAGAACTTCCTCCATCACTCTGTTTATCGGGTGCCTGTGCCCCATAACATGATCCACGGCAGGCAGCGTGATATCCACGCTCTGGCTCCGCAGCTTCTGAGCTGATTCAGAGGACCTCACCGTCTCCCTGCTGGTCTTGAGGGTCTCTTCCAGCTGTTTTCTGCCTTTGTTAACCGCCTCGCCGGCAGCCGGCCTTTCCTCATCAGGAAGCTCTCCCAGTGATTTGAGCAGCGCAGTGATCTTACCCTTCTTTCCCATGTACTTGACGCGTATTGCCTCAAGCTCTTTACTGGATTCGACGCCCTCAATCTCAGTTTTTGCGTCTGTAATGAGTTTATCTACCTTCTTTTTCATCAGTCAGCTCCGTTTGTCCGGCCTATGGCCGGCGTCCCAAGTCCTATGACCCAGGACCCATGTTTTGTGATTCAAGATCGTAACGCGTAACGCGTGATGCGTTATTAGTGGAAATTAGATATTAGATATTGGAAATTAGATACATGTCATCAATTGATAATAACAGGATATTCATATTTCGAATGCTCCAATCTCCATTTTCCATTCTCCAATTTCTAATGATCCAATGCTCCCGTTTCGCCCCCGACCTTGGACATTGGACGTTGGACCGCCATAGATAGATTCTAATATTATGGCGCAATAAACAAAGGCCTCCATCCCCAGGGACGGAAGCCTTATTGCTCCGCGGTACCACCCCGATTCCCCCCTGACGGGGAGCTCTCGGCAGGCAAGTCAGTTGCCCTGCTCCTGTAACGTGGAGCAAACGTCACGCCCTACTGTCGAGTTCAGGTGTGAAGCTCGGGAGTGAAAGGGATACCCAGGGCCTGCAGGAAGGCTTTCAGCCAACGGCCTCCCCTCTCTGGGAAAGCCCGACAGGAACCCACTCTCCGTCAAAGCCTTTATTTCGTCAGTTTTTCTACCTCGTCATAATGGCCCAGGATCATGATAATGTCATTCTCGTTGAGCTTGACACTTGCATCAGGCGAGACATTCATGCTGGGTTCTTCACCTTCTACCGGATTCGAAGTAATTGCGAGAATAGTCACCCCGAACTTGGGCCTCACACTCAGATCACCGATGCTCTTACCAACCCAGCTTGTCGGCGTATTTATCTCGAAAACTCCGTATTCGTTACCAAACTCGATCTGTTCAACAATTGACGGTTTGGCCAGGTTACGCCCCAGCCTTCTGCCTGAGTCTATTTCCGGGTAGATGATCTTATCCGCGCCGATCCTGTCAAGGAACCGGCCATGAAGCTTGGTGACAGCCTTTGCTACAACATGCTGCACACCCAACTCCTTGAGGATCATTGTTGCCAGCATGCTTGCTTCTACATCTGACCCAATAGCAACTACAACAGTATCCATCTCTGTTATGCCCACAGCTTTGAGTGCTTCTTCATCTCTGGCATCGAGCTGCGCTGCCTGTGTAACTATTCCTTGAGCTTTCTTGACCCTCTCCATGTCGCTGTCGATCGCCAGAACCTGACAGCGGTTTTCAGTGAGACTCTCAGCGAGGCTCATTCCGAACCGTCCCAGTCCGATAACAGCTACCTGTTTCATAGGGTATTAAGCGCTTTGTTCAAGGTTACCTGTGGCGATCTTCACCAATTCGGCAAAGGCAACTTCATCATGAATCGCCAGGTCGGAAAGAACCTTACGGTCAATAGTGACACCAGCCTGGGAGAGTCCGTGCATGAACTTGCTGTAGGAAAGCCCATGGCTGCGTGCCCCAGCGTTGATCCTTACTATCCAGAGCTTCCTGAAATCTCTTTTCCTGGTTCTTCGATCCCTGTACGAATACAGCAGAGCCTTTTCAAGGGTAGTCCGGGCCTGCCCAATCAGGTGTTTCCTTCCTCCCCGGTATCCCGATGTCTGGGCGAAAAGGTTCTTTTTTCTTTTTTTGGCGCTAACCGCCCTTTTTATTCTGGGCATTTTTGTTCTCCTGAAACTTACTTTACGTAAGGAATGAGTTTCTTGATATTTTTCTCATCGGCACTATGGACAAAGGTTCCTGACCTGAGCCGCCTTTTTCGCTTCTGGTTCTTGCTTGTAAGAATGTGGCTGTGAAAAGCCCTTCTCCTCTTCACCTTGCCGCTGCTGGTACGTCCAAACCTCTTGGCTGCACCCCTGTTTGTTTTTATCTTGGGCATCTCTACATTCTCTCCTTAGGTGCTGGGCGCAAGGACCAAGATCATATTTCTACCTTCCATCTTGGCCTGCTGTTCAATGACGCATTCTCCTTCAAGCAATTCCAGGAACCGTTCCATTACGATCTGGCCGCGTTCCGGGTGTACTATTTCCCTCCCCCTGAACCGTACAGTGACCTTGATCTTGTTACCTTCTGAAAGGAAGCGTCTTGCATTTCTGGCCTTGACTTCCAGGTCGTGCATGTCAGTCTTCGGCCGGATCTTGATCTCCTTAATCTGGATTACCTTCTGCTTTTTCTTGGCAATCTGGGCCTTCTTGCTCTGCTGATACTTGAATCTGCCGTAATCCATTATCCGGCAGACTGGAGGGTTGGCGTTGGATGCAACTTCAACAAGGTCCAGTCCGCTATCGTAGGCAGCATCCAGTGCGTCTTTTTTGGACATCACTCCAAGCTGCTCCCCCTCCGAACCTATAACGAGCACCTCATTGGCCAGGATCATCTCATTTACCGGAGTGCCTCTGTTTTTGGTTATCTCTTCCCTCCTTAGGTCTACAGTGTCGGGAGTACGATCTCATCCCTGACGCTATCAATGAAACTGTCTAGGGACACAACACCCCTGTCGCCGTCTTCCCTGTGCCTTACCGAAACGGCACCAGACACGGCTTCTTTCTCCCCTATAATCAACATGTAAGGGATCTTTTCAAGGCGGGCTTCCCTGATCTTGTAACCGATCTTCTCATTTCTCAGGTCAGTTTCAACCCGGAAGCCTTGTTTTTTCAACGTTCCCGCCACGGATTCGGCATAGTTAGCACTCTTGTCTGTGATTGTCAACACCTTCACCTGAACGGGTGAAAGCCACACAGGAAAGGCTCCAGCGTAGTGTTCTATAAGCACCCCGAGGAAACGGTCAATGGATCCGAGAATGACCCTGTGCAGCATGATAGGTCTGTGGCGAGCGCCGTCCTTGCCCACGAAGTGGAGGTCGAACCTTTCGGGAAGCGCAAAATCACACTGGATAGTTGCACACTGCCACATTCTACCAATTGCATCCTTCAGTTTCACATCGATCTTCGGTCCGTAGAAGGCGCCATCACCCTGATTTACTGTATAGGGAAGGTCTTCGTCTTCCAGAGCCTCCAGGAGCGCGGATGTTGCCTTCTCCCAGTCTTCTTCTGTCCCGATGGACTTTTCGGGCCGTGTGGATACCTCAAACTCGTATTCGAACCCGAAAACACCCATGACGTCAATAACAAGTGAAATGACTCCCCTGATCTCCGAGTTCAGCTGATCAGGGGTGCACAGGATATGAGCGTCGTCCTGTGTAAAACCGCGAAGTCTAAACAATCCGTGCAGAACACCCGATTTCTCGTGCCTGTAAACAGTTCCCAGCTCGAAATACCTGATGGGAAGGTCACGATAACTTCTGATCCTGGATTTATAGATCAACATGTGCGCGAGGCAGTTCATGGGCTTGATACCGTACTGTATGTCCTCTACTTCCGTAAAATACATGTTCTCGCGGTAGTTTTCGAAGTGCCCCGATTTTTTCCAGAGATCCAGCTTCAGAAGCTGGGGTCCAACAACAATATCGTAACCTCTTTTCAGGTGTTCAGCCTTCTCGAAATCCTCGAGGATCGTACGGACAAGAGCACCCTTGGGATGGTAAATAACGAATCCGGGACCCGCTTCTTCAACGATGGAGAATAGATCCAGTTCCCTTCCGAGGCGCCTGTGGTCACGTTTCTTCGCTTCTTCCAGCCTGTTCAGGTGCTCCTTTAATGTTTTCTTCTTTGGGTAGGCGGTACCGTATATCCTCTGGAGCATCTTGTTCTTCTCGTCACCTCTCCAGTAGGCTCCCGCCAGGCTCAACAGGGCAAAGGACTTGATATATCCTGTATCAGGGACGTGGGGTCCCCTGCACATATCCACAAAATCATCCTGCCGGTAGATGGAGACGGTTTCGTCATCGATCTCCTCGATCAGTTCAACCTTGTAGGCCTCTCCCAGGTCCTTGAACATTTTAATGGCGTCGTCTCTGGGGAGCTCCTCTCTTGTGTATGGTATCTTCTGTGAAACGATCCTGTTCATCTCCTCTTCGATACGGGGAAGGTCTTCTTCCGTGATCGTATCCGGGAACTCGAAATCGTAGTAGAAACCATCCTTTATTGAGGGGCCGATGGCCAGCTCTGTACCCGGGAAGAGTCTTTTTACAGCCTGGGCCATAACGTGGGATGCGCTGTGCCTGAATATATCCTTACCCTCAGGATCATCGAAGGTAACAAACCTGACCTGCGAATCGTTTACGGGCACAATATCCAGATCAACAAGCCTGTCGTCCACCACTGCAGCGATGGATTCCTTCCCAAGGCGAGCGCCGATGGACACAGCGATCTCACTTAGCGTTGTGTTGTCTGAAAATTCCTTCTGTGACCCGTCAGGTAGAGTAATCTTCAATTTTTTGCTCCTGTAAATAGCTATACCTTCTGTATTCCTTATTCCTGCTGTTACCAACTCGGATTGTCGAAGGGTTCCGAAAATGGAAAATGGAAAATGGAGATTGGACACTGTTGATTGAAAAAAACATCCAAAATTCCTATTGGATTATCTATTTTCCAATTTCTATTTTCCAATTTCTAATTTCTTGGCCAGTGGGCCAAGAAATAAAGGGCATCCTGGAAAGGTTTTCAAGATGCCCCGGCCTTACCGATGGTAGGCACGGGCGGTTTCGAACCGCCGACCCCTGCCGCGTCAGGGCAGTGCTCTCCCACTGAGCTACGTGCCTACAGGATGTCGGATTAACTAACAACAAGTGTATCCTTTGTCAAGTTTGAACAAAGGCTTTTAGCCTTTGTTCAAACTATCAGTTGTTAGTTGTTAGTGGTTAGTGGTTGGTTTGAAATAATTATCTTCGATTTTACCAACAACTTGCAACTAACAACCAACAACTTGGTTAGAGCGATATCGAATACACCGTCCCAATAAGCACATCAGTAGTAGGGACCAGCCCTCCGGCAGTTTCATCAAATACCCATGAGTGCTGGAGGGAGAGTTTGAGCAAAAGATGGGGAAGAAAACTGTACAGCGCACCGATCCTGGTGAACAGGTCTCCGTCGTTGCTAAACAGCGTCTGATCTTCGCCAAAGGCTCTTGACCAGATATCGGCTTCAAGGCCCCTCTTGTCTTCCTCCAGCAGTTTCAGGGACAATCCGGATCTCCTCATCGAGTTATCGTCAAAGCGATCATAACTGGTTTCAATGGAAAAATGCTCCCCAATAGCATATCTCAGCCAGATCGAGTCCATGCGCCTGTCCGGAGCAGTGCTGCCCTGGAGAAACAGTTTCCTTTGTGTCGCTCCCCCCCCGGTCAGGCCCCACCTTTCCAACAAGTATAATTCGTCAAAGTAGGCCGGAACATATCCATTGTCGCACTGAACAGTACCTGCTTCGATCGTCAGGCGATTAAGATAGAACTGGGAGAAGTCCAGTTCGACCATAAGGCTCCCACCCTTTCCAGCAGAATCTCTTCCAAGAGATCCGGAATGCAGTTTGATCCACATGTCCAGTACCCTTCTGTTCAGGACACGGACATGACCCTGGATATTGTTTCCAGCTACCCTTTCCTGGGTATCTGCCTTCGGCCTGCCATCCTCAAAGACATTTGTAAAATCAATGGGAGCATCCAGGTCCACAGCACTTTCCAGAACAACTGCCGTTCCCGGGTTGGGCCTGTACTTGAGGGCTACTGCTGTAAGTTGGGGATCAACAACCCTGTCCACCAGCATCTCAAATTCAGCCTTACCCCAGGTTCCGTTAAAAATGAAGCCGGGTAGAACATAATTAAATTCGGCGTCACCCCGGACCCCTCGAACCAACTGTCTGCTTCCGATCGAAAGTCCATTCACCGTAGCCAGACCGACATTAAACGATCCAGATCCGGATTTGAACGTTAACTCATTCAGAGGTCGGATAAAATCGCCTTTGCGTTTCCATTCCTCCTCTAAGAATCCCGTTCCCTCAAAGTTCCACCTGGGGTTGAGATCAAGGGAGAAGGCCCAGTGTTCAGATCGGTACGACGGTGTCATGATCAACACACCCAACGTCTGGGTCTCCTCCGCCGACCTGTCTTCAGAAAACGCAATACCGAAACCCCCGGTAAGGTTCCATATACCATCCGCACAGTAGGCTGAAGCGGGCATTAGTAACACTAATAAGACAGTTAAAAGGTATCTTCTCACTTTGTCCTCAGGGTAACTTTATTATGGTCATAAAAAGTCCATCCATGGCTTTTTACTCCGCGGAAAGTGAAAAATGTCATTTTCACTTTCCTCACAACATCTTC
>DAOVVW010000218.1 GCA_030636965.1 Pseudomonadota bacterium
TCCCTGGCACCCGGTACGATAACCGTTCTGAACCAGGACCAATGACTTGCATATTACCATCGCGCCCGAGGGAGGGCGCCCGAATCCATGACCTGCGCCGTAAGTCATGGATTCGTGAGGGAAGCGGAAACGACGCTTTTCGCTTCCCGCGGAGTAAAAAGCCGCTAACGGACTTTTTACGACCCATACTAATCGAAAGGAGTGTAAGAGGGCATGAAGAGAAGAATTGGGATCATGGGAGGAAGTGGGCTGTACGAGATGGAGGGTCTTAAAGACATCGAATCTAATGAGGTCAAAACACCCTTCGGCGACCCATCCGACGAGATAATAACCGGCACTCTCAAGGGTGTCGGTCTCGCATTCCTGCCGCGCCACGGCAAGGGTCACAGGATTCTGCCGTCGGAGATCAATTACAGAGCAAACGTGTATGCCCTCAAGCTACTGGGTGTAGATACTATAATCGGGCTTTCCGCGGTGGGGAGCATGAAAGATGAGATCAAACCAGGCGACCTCGTGGTACCCCATCAGTTCATTGATCGGACCAGAGGAAGATCCTCGACTTTCTTCGGAGATGGAATAGTGGCTCACATTCCTTTTGCGGATCCCGTCTGCCTCTCCCTTGCCGATCTGCTTGCTGAATCTGTTCAGGCAGAGGGCGTAACCGTCCACCGGGGAGGAACATATATCTGTATGGAAGGTCCCCAGTTCTCCACAAGGGCTGAATCAAACCTGTATCGATCCTGGGGCGTTGACGTTATAGGTATGACAAATATCCCGGAGGCCAAACTGGCTCGGGAAGCCGAGATCTGCTACTCCACCGTTGCGCTGGCGACAGATTACGACTGCTGGCATGAAACCGAAGAGGATGTATCGGTTGAGGCGATCCTTCAGATCATGCGCCATAATGTGGAAGCAGCCAGGAAAGTTATAGCCCGTGCGGTTGGGCAGATGGATACCAGGGAACCATGTACATGCCATGAGACCCTCAAATTCGCGATAGTTACAGCCCATGATCAGATACCCGAAAAGACACGCGCAGCTCTTGAACCGATAATAGGCAAGTATCTTTAATATTTGTCGCAAAAAGTCCATGAGTGGCTTTTTGCTCCGCAGAAAGCGAAAAGCGTCGTTTCCGCTTTCCTCACGAATCCATAACTCACGTTGCAGGTTATGGATTCGGGCGCCCATCAATGGGCGCGATGACAGATTCGTAAAAAGCCACGGATGGACTTTTTACGACCCAAACAGAGAGAATTCTTGCAGAACCTTATCGATTCCTACATCGATTACCTTTTGGTGGAAAAGGGCCTCTCGGATAACACACTGGCGGCTTACAGGACGGATCTCGGCTCATATATCAAGCACCTTGGCAAAAAGGGAGTAGGGGATCCTGAATCGATCCAGAGTTCCCATGTCCTGGGATTCATCGCCCACTTGAGAAAAAGGGATCTTTCTCCCCGCACGGTGAGGAGGATGCTGGTGGTAGTCCGTGGATTTCACCGCTATCTGTTTTTCTCCGGAGAAGTGGATACCAACCCTGCGCAGAATATAGAGCCCCGCCAGGTACCTAAAACCCTCCCCGATGTAATGAACAAAAAGGAGATACTGGCTCTCCTTGAACAGCCTGACACATCTGATCCCTTTGGAGTCAGGGACAGGACAATGATGGAGGTGATGTACGCTTCCGGTCTCAGGGTCTCGGAAATGCTGGGTCTCAGGGATGGAGATATCAACTTTGAAGCGGGTTTCTGCAAGGTATCAGGGAAGGGTGCAAAAGAGAGGCTTGCTCCACTGGGTGTTGAGGCCCTTGAATGGCTTGAAAGGTACAGAAAAGAGGTGAGGCCCGGCCTGCTCAGGAATCACATGTCACCATACCTCTTTCCCGGGCGTGGAGGTAAGAACGCGATGACCCGTCAGGCATTCTGGCAGAAGATCAAAAAATACGCGTTGACAGCGGGACTCAACGTAAAGATCACACCTCATACATTCCGGCACAGTTTTGCAACCCACATGCTGGAGGGCGGAGCGGATCTCAGAAGCGTCCAGATCCTCCTCGGGCACTCGAGCATTACCACAACTCAGATCTATACGCATGTGTCACGGGAGTACCTTAAGGAAGTTCACAGGCGTTTTCACCCCAGGGGCTGAAATGGATGTTATAACGACACATCTTAACGCTGATTTCGATGCCCTCGCTTCCATGGTGGCTGCTAAGAGGCTCTATCCTGAAGCGCAGATGGTCTTCCCCGGATCCCAGGAAAAGAACCTGAGAGAATTCTTCATCAAATCGACTCTCGTCTCTTTTCCCTTCGCGAGGGTGAGGGATATCGATATGGATACAGTTACGCGCCTGATACTCGTTGACATCAAGATGAAAGGGCGGATCGGGGCTTTTGATGAGATCGCCGGGAAAAAGGGCGTTGAGCTGCATATATACGATCATCATCCAAGAACAGATCAGGATTACAGCGGTGATCTGGAAGTGATCGAGGGCGTCGGAGCAACAACCACTATCCTGGTTGAGATCCTGCGCAGAAGAAGATTCAAGATCTCTCCGGAGGAGGCCACTGTTTTTGCTCTGGGAATCTATGAGGATACGGGGTCTTTAACCTTTGCTTCAACAACACCACGTGATCTGAAGGCAGTCTCCTTCCTGAAGGAAAAGGGTGCCCATCTGGAGGTTATCCCTGCGTTCATAGGCCGCGACCTGGATGCAGAGCAGATCAGTCTCCTGAACGATCTACTGCAGTCTATTGAGATCCTGGACATACACGGTCTGTCCATTGCCCTGGCTGCCTCCTCCACTGACGCATATATCGGGGATCTGGCCCTCCTGGTCCACAAAATGGTGGATATGGAAAGCCTCAAAGTTCTGATCACTCTTGTTCGCATGGAAGACAGGGTGATCCTCGTGGCAAGAAGCCGCCTCCCCGAGGTGAACGTTGCCAAGATCTGCGAGCAATTCGGAGGAGGAGGACACCCGTCAGCGGCGTCCGCGTCTATCAGGGAGCTTACCCTGGTCCAGGTCAGGGAAAAGCTCCTCAAAATACTGGATGAGATGGTGGGATACAGGAAAAACGCCACGTCGTTAATGTCATCACCTGCTATCGAGATAGGTACAAATGAATCTATCTCAACGGCTGCCGAGATCATGTCAAGGTACAATATCAATTCCCTGCCAGTGGTAGAAAAGGGAGGGAAGCTTAAGGGTATAATCACCCGTGGCGTTGTGGAAAGAGCCATACTTCACGGCCTTTCAGTTTCTCCCCTGAGTGAGTACATGTTGACCGAATACCAGACTGTAGTGGTTGATTCCTCCATGGATCTTGTCAGGGAACATATTATTGAGAAGAGACAGCGCATGCTGCCCGTAATGGATGGCAGAAAAATCACCGGTGTAA
>DAOVVW010000196.1 GCA_030636965.1 Pseudomonadota bacterium
CTGTAGTGTGTGACCGTGCTAGAGTTGCAGGACATATTTGACAGAAGAAAAATGTCAAATGCTCCCTCTCTATCGGGTATATTCCTGTTCCACGAACTGATCCTTCCCACCGTTCCCCCCGATGATATTATCTACCTCGGAGAGGGACACACTCCTCTGGTCCAGGCCAATCGAGATCTTTCAGACTGGGCAGGGGCGCCTTTTTTCGTAAAGAGTGATGGGCAAAACCCGTCTGCCAGTTTCAAGGATCGAGGTATGGCCAGCGCCATTAGCTACCTTAACCACGTCATAAGGAAAAGGGACCTTCCCGAGGTCCTTGGGATATGCGCCAGTACAGGAGACACTTCAGCTGCAGCAGCTCTATACCTTTCCTATCTGCCCCAAGGCAAGGGCTAGTCTGTGGTTCTTTTGCCAAGAGGGAAGGTTACCCCACAACAGCTCTCCCAGCCGCTGGGTTCGGGCGCAACAGTTATTGAGCTTCCAGGGGTATTTGATGACTGTATGAGGGTGGTGGAAGATCTGGCAGAAAACTACGAGGTTTTCCTGCTCAACAGCAAGAATCCGGTACGAATTAACGGGCAGAAGAGTTTCTCATATGAAGTCGCGCAGCAGCTTGGCTGGGACGTTTCGGATCTGAGTGTAATATTACCAATAGGTAATGCAGGCAACATAACCGCAGTGATGGAGGGCTTCATCGACCTTCTCAGGCTAAAGATAATCGAGTCGCTGCCGACTGTGATCGGAGTTCAGAGTGAGCATGCCGATCCGGTCTACAGGTGGCGGATGGCGGGAAATTATCAACCTGTAAAGGTTGTACCAAGCGTTGCACAGGCAGCAATGATCGGCGACCCTGTTTCTTTTCCGAAAGTCCGCCAGCTTGTGGAGGAGCACTTCGAAACTCGGTTCTTTGCCATAAGAGTCTCGGAGCAGGAGATCATGGAGGGAATGCTGACGGCCAACAGGCATGGGCACGTTGTATGCACCCAGGGTGGTGAATCTGTCGCTGGTCTAAAAAAGGCTATTGAAAATGGGATAATTAGCCCGGACAGCCGCCTGATAATAGATTCCACCTCGCATCAGCTCAAGTTCTCCGAGTTCCAGGGAATGTATTTTGAGGATTCCTTTCCGGATGAATACGAAGTGTCTGCCAGGGAGGAGTTGAAGAACGAACCGGTTTTCATTGATGGCAGCGCTTCGGACGTGGCGGAATATCTGAAGCTGCGAAAGAAATAAAATATGGACGTCCCCACTGCAGCTGGCAGCATTTGGCCAAAAGGCTTTACATCGCCGATATCCTGCTGCTCTTTTAATGACTGAAATGTCCACGCCTGAGACCGCATCGACGGAAACAGTTGTCCTGCTCCACGGGATCGCCAATGTTCCCCTCTCTATGGCCTACATAAAAAGGGGTCTTGAAAAGGAGGGGTATGATGTACTCAACCTCGGCTATCAGAGCACGAGATCTACCGTGGAAAGTGCGGCATCTGAACTGCACGACAGAGTGGTATCTGCCGTAAGGGGTGGAAAGATCCACTTCGTCGCCCACAGCATGGGCAACATTGTAGTAAGAAAGATGCTGGCAGGGCCTTTTTCCAACCTTGGAAGAATGGTCATGATCACGCCACCGAACCGTGGCTCGGAACTGTCAGAACGGTTCAAGGATATGGAACTGTACAAGTGGATCTTTGGCCCGGCGGGACAGCAGCTGTCCTCAGATAACTCTGCTTTTTTTGACAGTCTTCCAGTTCCACCATGCCAGTTCGGCATTATTGCGGGCGGGAAGGGGAATGACAGAGGCTTTAACCCGCTCCTCAAAGGGGACAACGACGGGACAATAAGTGTTGATACCACGCGTATGGAAAGTGCCTCGGACTTTATAATTATCGATAGCCTTCACACCATGATCCTCTTTTCCCGGGAAACCCTGGGACAGGTCGCGTTTTTCCTAAGAAACGGTAAATTCAAGTATTAGTCAGGAACGGAAAGCGAGTTTCAGCTTCAAAATTCTTCACCACAGAGTACACAGAGAAAGTCCTAGCTTGGGGTTTATCAGAAGAGATAAAGGCTTTTGAACCACAGAGTTCACAGAGAACACAGAGAAAGAACTTTTTGGGTTAGAACATTAAAGAATAGAAAAGTAGAGTATTAATGATCAGAAGTTTTCCTGGTTAGTTGATTTTTTGTTGAAACCCAAGCTCCGGTTTTCCTCTGTGTACTCTGTGAACTCTGTGGTGAAAGGTCTTGGATTCAGATTCTATCAATCGTCAGTTTTACAGTAGATACTATCCGATAGCATCTCAAACCCCGTATCCTCAGGTACCGTTTCCTTCCTGCCGATGAACAGGAGGCCCTTTGGCTCCATGCACTTTTGGAGGCCCGAAAGTAACGCTCTTTGTACTGGTTCAGTGTTATAGGTGAGGATATTGTTTCGGAGCAGGATCATGTTGAAGCTGTCAGGCGCGGGATCGTTGAGTATGTCGTGCTGCTGGAAAGTGATATTTTGGCCCGCAGAGGGGTCCAGGATCCAACTGTCGTCCTTTTCGGCAAACCATCGTTCACGAAGTTGACCCGGAATCTCCCTGACACTTCCCCACCGGTAGATCATTTGTGATGCTCTTTTAAGGGAGTTTGTGTCCGAATCGGTTCCGAGGATCTCCCAGTCCTGGCTCAGCTTGCCATCGGATGTGAGTTGTTCGAAGAGCATTGCCAATGAATATGTCTCTTCCCCGCCGGCGCACCCCGCTGACCATACGGAAATGACGCGATCAACTGGTTGCAAAGCCCATATACGGGCTGTCAGGTTGCCCAGTTCTTCCCACATCCCGGCGTTCCTGAAGAACCTGGTGATAGTTACCCTCAGGATCTGTTCAAAGGCGGTTCTTTCAGCTCTATCTTTTTTCAGGAGGTCAAGGTAGTTGTCCCACTCGTGGATACCCTTCTCCTCCATCCTCCTGGCCACTTTACGCCTGATATTCCTCCTGTTCATGGGTCTGTACATGTAGCCCATGCCAGGGAGGATTTCTCTGATCAGCCTTTCGAACCCTTCGTGCTTCATTTTTAAACTGGTTTTTTTCTCCTGTTAGAGTGTACCGTAACTCATAATATCAGACAGCGGTGAGACTGTAATTTAGATTTGTGAGACTTTATGGTATTTTAGTAGAGTTCTGTGGGGGAATTTAACCTGAAAAAGGAGGCCGGTTATGATCCTTGCCCTTATGAGTGATAGCCATGACCATCGCAAATCTCTTGCGACAGCGGTGAGGATGGCGATGGAGGAGGGGGCAAATACACTTTTCCATATGGGTGATCTGATATCTCCCTTCATGCTCGAGGTCCTGAAGGATTTTCCCGGGAGGATCTATCTCGTTATAGGCAACAACGACGGAGATCAACTGACTACCTCCAGAACGATTCCCCAGGAGTGTCCCCAGGTCAGGGAATACTCACACCGGATCGCTGTTGAGATAGACGATCTCAGGATCCTGGCCACCCACGATCCGGAATGCGCCCGGGCCTTTGCGGTGAGCGGCGACTTCGATATCGTTCTTCACGGCCACACACATCAATTTTCGGAGCGCCGCATAGGAAACGTTCTGTTGCTCAATCCCGGCGATCTGATGGGTCTTAACGAGGATAAGTCCTTCTGCCTCCTTGACACTGAAACACAGGAGGTCAGGAGGC
>DAOVVW010000269.1 GCA_030636965.1 Pseudomonadota bacterium
AGACAGCAGCTGCTGCTCTGGGCGGAAATGTACGTGTAAGAGGACTGGAAAAATACCCGGGCCAGCCGGGTGAGCAGAAGATTCTTAAAGTGGTCAGCTGAAAAAAAGAGGGGAAAACAGGTAGTTTAGACCTGAAACGGAGGTGGAGTGATGGGATATTGTTTTAGATACATTTTTCTGATTACATGCGCCCTTTTTATTTTCATGCTACCGGGAGGTATTCTGGCGGACAGCGCCAAGGTCCTGCCTAAAGGAGTCTCCAGGCTCAACGTGGATTACAGCTTTTACGAGCCCGTGACGGAAAGGTTTGATCCAGACGGAGATAAGGAAAGCGTTGCTACTGATTTCAACACCACTCTGGACGACACCGTTTTCCCAGGTCTCATCCCGCCATTTACGAATATTGGGGACAGCATTGTCGATTTCGAATATGACTTCAGGGATCTGATCATCAACTACCAATATGGATTGACTGACAAGATAACCATCGGCATTCAGATTCCCTATTATTGGAACAAGACCGATCTCAAGGAAGCCAGGGTCGACACCGCCGGCGCAACACAAGCGGTTCTCGATGGCCTGCTCGGCCCGGGGTACCCGGCGGGAGCTTCGTCAACGGACGCTACCGTTACGGCTTTTGTCCTGGGGGCAATAGAGTCCCCTCCTTTTAGCTTCGAACCTTTCGAGTCCTGGGACGACAGCGGTCTTTCGGATATTGAGTTGGGTCTTCGTTACCAGTATTTGAACAACGATACCTGGAGGCTGGCTTTCACGGGGGGGTTGAGGCTGCCAACAGGTGAGACCGATGATCCTGACAATCTGATCGACACTGAGTTCGGATCAGGCGCCATGGCTATGCTCTTTCGCTTCAATCAGGATTATGTCGGTATAGAGAATCTGATGCTTAACTTTACCTTGAAGTACGATTGGGTGCTTCCGGATGAGGAGGTGGTGAGAGTCCTCGACGACCCGAACTCACCCCTGGCACCTGCTGTCAACAAGGAAAAAGTGGACCGTGACCAGGGAGACACGTTGGCGCTTGAATTTTTTGGAGATTGGACCTTGTCTGATACATGGAGTCTTAACGCTCTATACACCTGGGCTGTGCGGCAAAAGGACGAAGTGGATGGAAATTTGTTTCCATCCTATGAGTCCCTCGAAGACGAGACTGACGCGGACCATCAATCTATTGAAGCCGGGGTAACCTACTCAACCGTTTCACGATACATGGATGAGAAGGCTTCTGTCCCTCTCGAAGTTGGATTTTCCTATGAAAGTGTATTTGCTGGGAATAATAACTACCTTAAGCAGCAAGTATACACTTTGAACTTTGCCATATATTTTTAAATAAAGGATAAGGTCCAGTGTCAGAGCAATAGGTCGTTAAGCAGGTCAATCCTGTTACTACTCTTTGCTCGCTGAACACAGTTAATTGGAATACAGCTATTCCGGCGGCTCGGGCGGATTCTCGCTGCGAATACTCTCGCACGTGACGAGGCGCCCAGTCAGGGTTCTTGCGCGGCGGCTCATAGCCTTGAAGATGGAGAATATCGTGGAAGCATCGTCGTAGATGGCTTTGATGAGCCTGGCTCTATCCACCATGAGGATGCTCGTTTCGCCGTCGGCCGTGGCGGTGGCGTAACGGGGCATGATCCTGTCGTCAGCAAGGGCAGCGATCCCGAAGGCCTCACCGGGTCCGACTGACGCGATCTCGACCTCTTTACCGGAGGGAAGAGTTGTGACGAGGCGGACTCTCCCAACCTGGACGATGTAAATGGCGTTGTCCATATCCCCTTCCCGGAAGATCACCTCTCCGTCGGTGTAGTTGGTGCCCAGAACGTCGATACCTGAATAACCCTTTTGAAAACCCGAGTGGTCCATGGATACTCCAGAACGGTTGAGGAACTGTTTCTCTACCTGTAACAGATGAATTTGTTTACCATTTTACATGAATTAATCCAACTTGTTCTGGTCTCTGCAAAATAGATAAAAGCTGCTCACACAGAGCCACAGAGACACAGAGAGAAGCGAAAATCTGGGGGAAACAACAGTTTCTATAATTGCGGCCAAAGCCATAACGCAGAGTAACGCGGAGACGGCCCGCTGGTAGGCCGTACGTCCCGCAGAGTTACGCAGGGTAAAACTGAGATCTCATAATGAGCGGCTAAAGGTGCCATCAACAAATTATTTCCCCTCACCAACCCTCTCCCACAGGAGAGGGTTTTCCTGGAAAATAGCTGTTGGATCCTGTGAGCCGGGATCAAAGTTGCCTTTTATCCCGGGACGCAAAGATCTCAACAGCTTTGGTGAGGGGAATAGCTGTAACAACCTTATTATCCAACAGTATATCGGACAATACGCCCCTTCCTTCCAGTTTTCTCTGTGCCTCTGTGGCTCTGTATGAGAAAGCCTTCCTGGATCTACCGTGAGATAACCAGGCATGGAAGGGGCTGAGATATATGTTGCACAAGCGCCACACTATGCAGGGTAATGTTGTGAAATTGCAACAATTTTCACCACTCTGATCCCGTCGATCTCCCCGGACGGCAGCGGGCAGACCCCTCCACCCTCTTTCATCGTCGAATCAATGAATCTCCAGGCTATTTGCCATCCCCTGGGATGGCTGTTGAATATCCTTTAAAAACAGCAGGTTAGCATTGCAGGAAAGTTCCATGTTTCCGGATGGTTCTTTATGGAGGCAGGCCGTAGACGCATCCTTGCCAAAACCTCCTGCCACAGTTCGAATTTCTGCAAATCGGCATGATTATTGCTCCAAATACCTTTGGAACCAACGACCAGAAACTGCTGGGAAATAATGTCTGCGGTGATCCCGCAGATAGGAGG
>DAOVVW010000192.1 GCA_030636965.1 Pseudomonadota bacterium
AAAATGGCAAAGATCAAACCTTTGAAAAGCAGCCCTGTATTTTCAAATCTCTCCGACAAGGAGCTGGCTCTCTTTTCACGAATAGTTTCCGAAGAAGAATGTTCACCAGATACCGTTCTCCTGGCTGAGAATATGAAGAGCGAATCATTTTACCTGATCGACGAGGGAGAAGTTCAGATATCAATTGCCGGCAGAAATTCTGAGGACGTGCTCACACTCGTGGATGGTGAATCGTTCGGTGAGTGGGCTCTGCTGGGTCCAAAACACCTCAGTGTGGTGTCTGCCCGTGTTGTAGAACCAACGAAAATGTTGGTTGTAAAACTTTCAGATTTCGAAAAGTTCATGGAAGAGGAGCCCGCTATAGCGCTTAAGGTTCAGCGGGAACTATTGAAGCTGGTATGGGATTCTGTAGACGAGCTTACGGGCACTATTATTAATAATAATGAATAACCGAGTTTCTAGTTTCTGGATTCTAGTTTCTTGTATTACCAACAACTAACAACCAATCACTAACAACTTCAAAACTCCATTTTCCAATCTCTAATGCTCTAATGTTCTAAACCCAATTTCCAATTTCGAAATAACCTTCAACTTTAAACTTACTTAACAACTCGATACCGATTCCCCATTTTTTCCATCACCAGACCTGTTTTGCCCAACACCTGATAGGCCAGGTCACGTATACTTTCGGCTTCATCTGCCAGGAGGTCTGTCAGTGCCGGAATGTCCTCTTTCCTCATCATCGGGGAGAGGGATTTTAAGCTGACGTATCGTACTCTTCTGTCAATATCCTTTATTCCATCCAGATATGCCAGTCTTGAAATATCGCTTTTTTCAAATTTAGCAAGGGCCTCAGCGCTTCTGTATCTGACGGTCTCCGAACTGTCGAAGACAAGAGATCTGGCCAGTATATTCCTTGAAGAAGGGTGCTTTAGCTGGCCGATGGCTACAGCTGCAAGAGAACGTACAATGGGACCCGGATCTGATTCGAGGACCTCCATGAGTGGTTTTACCGCCAGTTCAGATCCCAGTTTTCCAAGGGCTTCTGCGGCGGTCCCCCGCAGCAGGGGAGGGTTGTTGGCATTCAGAAAGTGCAGAATAGGTCCAGCTGCGAAGCTCTGACCGAGCTGGCCAATGCTCCGAATGCACTTCGACGCCAGAATCTCATCTTTCTGGGTCGCGAGTGCATTGAGAAGAAAGGGGATGGATGTTTCATGTCCAATTGTGCCCAGGGCGCCAGCGGCGGCCTTTTTAACCTCGATGCTCTTGTCTGTAATAAGAACGTACTCCAGTATCCGGGCGGAAGCAACGTCATGCCTGTTCCAGATGCCACCTAAAGCGTGCACTCTGATGTTGCTATCGGGGTCACTTCTCACGATGTCCTGAAGGAGCGCAATTGAAGCTCTATCGTCGAAGGGCTTTATTGCCTGTACCGCTAACAAAATGACCATCGGCTCTTACGATTTTAGATCATAGAAAAGTTTTGAGGGATAGGGGAGCACAGCTGCCATGACGGATCCAGCCATTACCGAGGCAGAAACTGCTGACACGATTGCGATTATTATCCTGAAGCGGATAGAGATTTTGGACTTCATCACATGCTCTGGAAAAAAACAAAGGGATAACGTACTGTAACGGTACCCTCCGGGATGGCGGGGAATTTCCATTTCAGGACCATCTTCACCAGAGTATCCTCAAGAGGCTGCCACTTCATCGCGGTTTCTTCAACTGAACACTCTGTGACCTCCCCGCCAGGGGAAATTGTGAACCTGAGAACTATTTTCCCCCTCAGGGCCGGGTTTTTCCTCAGTTCTCGATTATAAGCATATCTAATTGCGCCGGTGTGTGCTGCAACAACTCTGGAAATGGCCCTGGTGGAACGTTCCTTCCTCTCTTCCGGTTTCAACTCACCGCTTTTGCTTTCGATGCTCTTTCCAGTGCCGGATCCTGATGTAACTCCCAGTTTCGATACTTTTACGGGGCCTCCTATTCCTTCAGAATCTATAACACTCTCCAAGTCCAGCAGTCCTGCTCCAGTGCCTGTTCCATCAGCAAACCCATCTCCCTCGTCGGCCTGCGCCACTGTGATGCCCGATACTTCAGACAGGACTTCATCCAGGCTTTTTTCCAGGACAGAACCCAGCTGCAGTGCAGAAAGGCCGCTGCTTTCGATGGCTCTTCCGGCTGTTCCCCGACCTGTAAGTACACCGAGAACGCCCACCCTGGAGACTTTCTTCCGCACTGCCTCTCTTCCGACCGGAAGTTCTTTCGCAAAAGTGACCGGTTTATCTATTACCGGTTCCGGTACTTCATCCGGGACCTTCTCCTCAATAGCTTTCTCGGCTGCGGGAGCTGCTGCGGTCCTGACTTTCTCAGGGACCGAAGCCGGCTCAAGGATAAGACGGGATATTCGTCTTGGAAGGTCCTTTAATGTGATTATCTCCGGAACAGGATATCTGGCCATACCGTATAGAGCCAGGAGTTGAGCCGCCATAACCAGAAGGATTATCCCCGTGAAGACAATATCCGGTCCGGAGAAGCCAGGAAACCTGTATCTGAAGGGCACACTGCCTGTGATGGCATGTTCAGTGGAAACAGCATGCTGGACACAAACCTCATATGACAGGCGGTACTTTGCCGATTCAATGGAAAACTCGGCACTCATGCTCTCATCGATGGGTACAATGTACCCTTTGCGTGTCCTTTTGGCCTGACCCCAGAGGACCATTTCATCGAGGGTCATGCGCGAAGTTCCCTTTCTGAATGTTGCCGTAGTTCCTTCGGGTAGTACGAGCCTGTACCGTGAGAACCTCCTCTCAAGTAACACATTGCGGCTTCTGGTGCCTTGAGGGTCAGTAAGGTCGGCTCTCCAGTCGCAGCCGGTAAAGACCGATTTTCTTTTTGCAAAGGTCTGGGCTACAAGCCGCCCCTCCCTGAAGAGGGATATGGAAGGGAATCTTTTTTTCATTTCTGAAACACGGCCAGGGATTGATTTATAAAACCCGCCTGCCCGCATGTATACAGGATTTTTTTCAGAAGTCTGAAGGGTACTTCCCTGTCTCCTTCCAGTATCATCTGGCCAGTAAAGGATGCTGCCGGATTGATGGAGGCTATCTCCTCATACTGCCGCGCCTTGGTGATTAGAAGAGAAAACAGCTCCGGGATAAGAATCTCCTCAGAGGCTTCTATTTGTGCCAGGTCTACAGGTATGACTTCGCCATCAACGACTATATGATTCTGGGAAAGTTCTACCACCAGGCCGGGCCTTGGACTTGTCTGGGTCGTAGAGTCCGGCAGAAACAGATCTGCAGGAATTGTGATGATCATTCCTTCGGCGGAATAACTCTTGAGGAGAAACAGGATCAGTATCGTGAACATGTCCAACATGGAGGTTATGTTAAGCACCAGGAGATTGGGTGTCTTTCCCCTTGCCAGCCTCCTCTTCGAAGGTGCGAAGGCCACTAGCGGTTAACCTCAATTACTCTGTCAGCAAGGGAAATATCGGGGAAAAGCTCCCTGCCATCATGCTCTCGTACAAGGTCCATCACCTCGATAATGGTTTCATAAAGTATGGTTCCGTCGAGGAGCAGGACAAGATCCGTTTTGCCCGGTGTCTTTTCCTTGATCTTGACAAGCTCCATTCTGAGGGACGGTAGATCGAAAGAATCTGGGTGTGAATCCCTGTAAAGAATCCTGTCGTCTCTTCTC
>DAOVVW010000290.1 GCA_030636965.1 Pseudomonadota bacterium
CGACAATATCGATTACCCTCGCGCCCGAACATGGGCGCCCGGATCAATGACATAAACCGTGAGTCTTTGATCCGTGAGGGAAGTGAAAACGACGTTTTTCACTTCCCGCGGAGCAAAAAGCCGCTCACGGACTTTTTGCGACTATAACAACGATTTGTGAGGAAAGTAAAAATGACACTTTTCGCTTTACGACCCTGTCAAGAATGATATCTGGAGTAAGTTATGGGAGATGATGCAAAAAAACCCCTTTTTGAGAAGGGAGAGGAATTTCTCGAGATTTTCCAGAAGGGGCAGAAATTCTCGAAGGATCTTCTCAAGGAGAACGAGAAGCTTCGGTTCCGGGTCGTACAGTTGGAAGAAGCCGTGAAGAAGAAACTCGCCAGCCCCCGAGATTCAGATTCCGGGGAGGGCGATTCTTTCCTCGACCTGACCAACAAGATCGATGAGTATGAGACCCGGCTTAAGGACCTGGAAGAAATGCTCGGAGAAGTCCAGGAGGAAAACAGGGACTACATCCAGAGATACCTGGACGTGGAAGATCAGAATAATAACCTCGCGAATCTGTATGTTGCCAGTTATCAGTTGCACTCTACCCTCGACTATGATGAAGTTCTGCAGATCATCCTGGAAATAGTAATCAATCTGATCGGTGCCGAGACTTTTGCCGTATTTCTCCTTGATGAGAAGAGCAGCTCATTAACAGCAGTGGCTTCTGAGGGTTTTGAAACGGGGAAAATCCCTTCGATTCAGATGGGTGCGGGTGTGATCGGGAAATGCGCTGAAAACGGCGAGATCCACGTGAATGACGATCCGGAGAAAATGCCGGAAAATGCACTTCAAGACCCTTTGGTATGCTTTCCCCTTATGATCAAGGATTACGTTATCGGTGTGGTGGCGATATACAGCCTTCTGCAGCAGAAGGCTGCATTCTCGCCTGTTGATTTCGAGCTGTTTACGCTACTGGCCGGGCATGCTGCCACCGCAGTCTTCAGCTCCCGGCTCTATTCTGACTCCAAGAGGAGGCTGGATACTTTCCAGGGTTTCATTGATCTGCTGAGTCAGTAGGGGGTGCAATGGCGAATATAAAGTTCCTTGTAATTGAAGATTCACCAACCATGAGACAGCTCATCAGTTTTGCCCTCAAAAGGATCCCCCGTGCCGAGATCATTGAGGCTTCGGATGGAGTCGACGGTCTCAAAAAACTGTCATCCAGTAACGTCGATATGATCCTCACCGACATCAATATGCCCATTATGGACGGATTGAAACTGGTCACTCTCGTTCGATCCAACAAAGACTACAAGGATATTCCGATCATCATCATCACCACTGAGGGAGCCAAGGAAGACAGGGATAGAGCTCTGGCTCTTGGCGCCGATGCATATATTACAAAGCCGGTTCAATCCGCTAATCTTCTTTCAAAGGTCAAGGAACTTTTAAGCCTTTAGGATGAAGGCCAGGACAAGGAAGGTCTCCTGGCTTCAGCTGAAAGGTCGGAGGTACTTTTATGGCGAAACTCAGATACTCGCCCGCCGAGATCGAGTCGAAATGGCAGAGCAAATGGGAGTCTTCGAATCTGCACCGGACCAGGATGGACCCCGAAAGGGAAAAATTCTACTGTCTCGAGATGTTCCCATATCCTTCGGGTGACCTGCACATGGGTCATATGAGGAACTATGCCATAGGGGATGCCTATTCCAGATTTCTGCGCATGAACGGATACAATGTACTCTATCCAATGGGCTACGACGCCTTCGGACTGCCGGCCGAAAACGCTGCAATAACCAGGAAAGTAAATCCGGGTGAATGGACCCGCGGTTCCATCGAGAAGATGAAGGACGTCCAGAAGAGGATGGGGCTTTCATACGACTGGGAAAGAACCTTTGCTACATGTGACTCAGAGTATTACTGGTGGAACCAGTGGATATTTCTGAGGTTTTTAGAACGCCATCTGGCTTACAGGAAAGCGGCTCCCATTAACTGGTGTCCATCATGTAAAACCGTGCTGGCCAACGAACAGGTGGAGGATGGCGGGTGCTGGAGATGTCAGACAGAGGTCACAAAGAAAGATCTCGAACAGTGGTTCTTGCGCATCACCGACTATGCCGATGAGCTGCTGTCTGGTCTTGACGGACTTGATGACTGGCCCGAGAGGGTCAAGCTCCTCCAGAGGAACTGGATAGGGAGGAGCGAGGGCGGTGAGATCCGCTTCCCCGTGATAGACAGCGATCTGGTGATCCCGGCATTCACTACCAGACCGGATACGATCTTCGGTGTGACTTACATGGTGCTGGCCGCAGAACACCCACTGCTTGAAGTGCTTGTGGACGGGACTGAGGTACAGGATGAGGTTATGGCTTTCGCCGACCGGGTGAAGCAGGAGTCTGCCATCGAACGTGCTGCGGAGGGGCGTGAGAAAAAAGGTGTCCCTACAGGTCGGAGCTTCCTGAACCCGGTAACCGGAGAAGAATGTCCGATCTACGTTGGTGATTACGTCCTGATGGAATATGGCACCGGCGCTGTTATGGGTGTGCCCGCCCATGATCAGCGTGATTTCGAGTTTGCGACCAAATACGATCTGCCCATAAGGAAGGTGATACTCCAGCCTGACACTGAGATCGAAGATATACTTGACTGTGCCTATACGGAAGATGGGGCG
>DAOVVW010000016.1 GCA_030636965.1 Pseudomonadota bacterium
AACTACGACGCGACAAGCTGTGGTTCAAAAAACCCCTTCTCCCTCTTTCCTCTTCCCTGTTTTCCACCCTCCGTGCCTCCGTGGTGAAAACCAAAGCCCAAGGTTTCCTCTGTGCTGCTCTGTGACCTCTGTGGTGAAAGATCTTGGAACCTGGAACTATGTTAACAGCACGCCTCCCCATCCGGTGCTGTTTTTTTCTTCATAATATCTTCTCTTATTATTGCAACGAGACATCCAGTACCCTTGGTTACGCTGACGGCACCGTCGTGGCAATTTAGCTGGCATGCGCCACACTCGATGCGGCGCTCAGGAGAAACTAAAGCGGCCTTCCCTTCCTGGATCCCCCATACTCCGTGGGGACAGACCTTCAGGCACATGCTGCAGCCAGTGCATATTTCCTCAGCGATGGAGATCATTTTTTGCCTTCCTCACAAATCGTTGTTATTGTCGAAAAAAGTCGTTACCTGTAAACCTCTGTTGCAATGAATGCTATCAGAGCCGCCACGTAAAGCAAGACATTAACCGGCAGAAAGCGGGCTATTTCCTTTCGCACAGCCGAATAGTTGCTTACTGCTGAGTTACCGGTATAGGCGAGCCCGGTAAAAAGTCCTGTGGCGAAGATGAATGGTACCGTCATTGGAAAGTCCGCCCACTGGACAGCATCGACAAACACTCCTGGAATCAGCATCAACGAAACGAATACTCCCAGCCACAGACCTTTGACAGCAAAACGATCCCCCGGGATGTAGGGAAACAGGAGGGGATACATAGTGGCGATGAGAGCCGTAATGACAAGGATTTTCCATGGTACAGCAAATCCGAATAAGATCTGAAGTCCGAACAGGACCAGAACAAGGGCAAGGCAGTAGCCAAGGAACTGTCCGAGCCCCGGCAGCCAGGTAAAAAGCCTCGATTGGAAACCGAAGTGTACGATATCATTACTATCCCTGTATGGTGGGTTGGTGAGGTATCCTGGCAGGTCCTTCGCGTAAAGGGGCCCTACAACAGGGCGTACATAAGCCTGCCGAAGCATTCTCAAATCCACCCCAGAAAGGGAAAATTTGGGCAGTATCATAGTCAGGCGTTTGTCTTTACTGAGAAGCAGTTCCTGGTAGCGAACCAGCTGTCTGAATATCTCCAGGTTTGAAAAACGCCCCTTGCCGGCCGAACACCAGACGTTGATCCCGTCTGTATCTATTACAAGGAGGCGGACGTTATAAAAGCGGACTCTACGGATAAGGACGAGGACTGTTAGCAGGTAGTTGGAAGTCACAAGGAGGGGCTTTTCGGGATCGTACCTGTCACCAGTATAGTAAAGACCCGGTGCAATGGTGTATGTCCTCATATAGCTGTCGAACCAGCAGACGAGCGCTTTCATATAATGGAGAGGCTTTAATCTCAGGACACGGGGTTCGCCGGAATCGTCGGGCCATGGGGTGCCTGATCGGTAGTATGTCGTGCGCAGCACGGCAAGAGTCAGCATTATCATGCCCACAGCCATGAGCCAGCTGGCGACAGAAGCTGTTCCCGTGTAGCCATACCATTTACCGGCGATGCCGGCGCTGATAAAACCGCTGCCACCCAGTATGAGGAATGGGTAGTTCATGTTATGCGTAGTTTCTAGTCTCTGGTTTCTAGTTTCTAGTGTTGAAGGAAGTATATACTAGATCATTGCTAACTTATAATTTTCAATCTTTAATTTCCAATTTCGATAACCAACAACTAACAACTTAATATTTAACATTACAGGTTTATATGTTAACTTTTTCTCTTTAACCCGACAGCCTTACTCAAGGAGGAATCCATTGAAGATCACACCTGAAATGGTGGAGCATGTAGCCGAACTGGCCCGTCTGGAGCTCGCCGGTGAGGACAGGCGGAAAATGGAGAACCAGATGGTCAAAATACTTGAATATATTAGTCTGCTGGACGAACTTGACACCTCGGGCGTTCCCCCGACTTCACATGTCATCGACGTTGAAAACGTCTTCCGGGAGGATGAGGTGAAACCGTCCCTTCCCGTTGAAAAGGGTATGAGCAATGCTCCAGAAAGTGTGGGGACAGCCTTCAAGGTTCCAAAAATTATCGAGGGGTGAATCAGGATCCAAACCCCGGACCCTTTGATCACCGGAGCAGAATGAACAGATGAAACTATACCAAGAGACGATCTACTCACTCCACGATAAGCTAAAAGCTGGAGAGATCACATCCCGCCAGATAACCGAGAGTGTCCTGGAGCGAATCGATGCGGTTGACGAAAAGGTGCGTGCGTTCATCACCAGGATGGATGAACTTGCCCTTCAGATGGCTGATGATGCTGACAAACGCTTCAGGAAGGGTGAATTTCTGGGGTTTCTTGACGGGATACCCGTAGCACTCAAGGACATATTTCTTACAGAGGGAATTCCAACAACCTGCGGGTCGAGGATCCTTGAAAACTTTGTTGCACCCTACGATGGGACCGCCGTATCCCAGCTGAAAAATGAGGGCGCGGTCTTCATCCACAAGGTGAACATGGACGAGTTTGCCATGGGATCGTCCGCGGAGAATTCAGGTTTTTTCCCCACACACAATCCATGGGACCTTGACAGGGTTCCTGGTGGATCATCCGGTGGATCGGCAGCTGCAGTGGCGGCAGGTGAGGCCATCTTTGCCCTGGGCACCGATACGGGAGGGTCTATCCGACAGCCGGCATCTCACTGCGGCGTAGTAGGGATAAAGCCCACTTATGGCCGTGTGAGCCGCTACGGTGTTATTGCCTTTGCGTCATCCCTGGACCAGGTAGGACCCATTACCAAAGATGTCATGGACGGCGCCATTCTCCTGAAAGCTATATCCGGACGCGATCCTGCCGACTCCACATCCGCCGATATCCCGGTACCGGACTATCCCTCGCTGCTCACCGGAGATGTGAAAGGGATGAAAGCGGGCCTGCCTGCCGAATATTTCGAGGAAGGGCTTGATCCGGAGGTGGAGGAGATAGTCAGGAAGGCTGTATCCGATCTCGAGAAAAGAGGCATGGAGATAGTGCCGGTTTCTTTGCCTAGCACAAAGTATGCTGTTGCCACCTACTATATTATCGCTCCGGCAGAAGCCTCATCCAATCTGGCCAGGTACGATGGAGTCCGCTTCGGTGTGAGGTATCCTGATGCAAAGGGCTTGACCGAGATGTACATGAAAACCAGGAGCCAGGGATTTGGTCCGGAAGTACAGCGTCGGATAATGCTGGGTACATTTGCCCTGTCAGCCGGATACTATGATGCCTACTACGGAAAGGCACAGAGGGTCAGAACGATCATACGTCGGGAGTTTGACGAGGCTTTTACTAAAGCTGATGTCATTCTCTCCCCCACGGCCCCTACACCGGCATTTCCCATTGGCGAGAAGGTGGATGATCCCCTGCAAATGTACCTTACGGATATCTGCACCATACCGGTGAACATTGCCGGAGTGGCGGCAATATCTGTTCCATCCGGTCTTACCAATAGCGGCCTGCCGGTGGGCCTGCATGTTATATCACCGCCATTTACCGAGGATCTTCTGCTTAACGTAGCCTACGCCTACGAGCAGGAGAGGGGAGTATTCCCGCAATGTCCGCTGTAGGTAGCTGATCAAGTGGTTAGTTGCAAGTTGGTAGTGGATAGTTATTAACCAACAACCAACAACTAACAACCAACAACTTATTTCCATAAGGAAAAAATGAAATACGAACCAGTTATAGGCCTTGAAGTTCACGCGCAGTTGAAGACAAACAGCAAGATCTTCTGCGGGTGCAGCACAGAATTCGGGAAAGATCCGAATGTGAATACCTGCCCTGTGTGCCTGGGCCTGCCGGGAGTGCTTCCAGTGCTGAACCGGAAGGTAGTTGAATATACGATCATGATGGGCCTTGCCACCCACTGCCGTATTGCGCAAGAGAGCATCTTCGCCCGCAAGAACTACTTCTATCCAGACCTTCCCAAGGGATACCAGATCAGCCAGTATGAGGAACCACTCTGCGCTGACGGCTGGGTAGAGATAAGATCCAATGGCTCTTCGAAAAGGATCGGTATCACAAGAATCCATATGGAGGAGGATGCGGGTAAATTGGTTCACGAAGGGGCCTTTGATGCTTCAAAGGCAAGTTTTGTGGACCTCAACAGGGCATGTGTACCCCTCATCGAGATAGTCAGCGAACCTGATCTAAGGTCAGCGAAGGATGCCAGTGAGTATATGCAGACCTTAAGAGATATCCTGGTATACCTGGATATATGTGACGGCAATATGGAAGAAGGGTCTCTTCGCTGCGACGCAAATGTTTCTGTGATGCCAAGGGGTTCCGATACCTTTGGTACGAGGGCCGAGATCAAGAACATGAACTCCTTCAGGTTTCTCCAGCAGGCCATTGAGTACGAGATTGATAGACAGATCGATATTTTGGAAAGCGGCGGTGAGGTGGTTCAGGAGACACGCCTTTTTGATTCTGACAAGGGCGTTACCTCTTCAATGAGAGGCAAGGAAGAGGCCCACGATTACAGGTATTTTCCCGAACCCGACCTGGTGCCTCTCAGGATCGACCAGGAGTGGGTTGAGGAGCTTTCGGTGAAGCTTCCTGAACTGAGGGATGCGCGAATAGACCGGTACGTCACGGATATGGGTCTGCCGGAGTACGATGCCGAGGTCCTTACATCGGATCGGCCTGTTGCAGATTTTTTTGAAGCGGTCGTAAACAAGGGAACAAAACCGAAATCCGCGAGCAACTGGGTAATGGGAGAGTTCATACGCATCGTCAAGGAAAAGGGAATGGATTCAGCCAGGATCACTCCAGAGCAGCTTGCAAGGATAATATCGCTGGTGGAAGAGGCCACCATATCCGGTTCCGCGGCCAAGAAGGTTTTCGAGGATGTTTTTGCCACCGGAAAAGATCCGGATGGTGTCGTTAAGGAAAAGGGACTTGCTCAGGTATCGGATGAGGATGCTATCCGGGCAGAGGTAAAGAAGATCCTGAAAAATCACCCTGACGAGGTTGCCCAGTTCAGGGGAGGCAGGGAAAAGGTCCTGGGCTTTTTCGTCGGACAGGTCATGAAGGCTACAAAGGGCAAGGCTAATCCCAAGGTCGTCAATAAGATCCTCAGGGAGCTATTGGCCGAGTAGCTAAACCTGCACAGGAGGCAGGGTTGAGCGAGATCCGTCCTATCACATGGAACAGCAGATCCAGGATCCTCACTCTTCTGGACCAGACACTTCTCCCTTCCCGGGAAGAATACATAGATTACGCTGATCCCGAGGCTGTAGCCGAGGCAATAAGCACACTTGTTGTGAGAGGCGCCCCTGCCATCGGTTGCGCTGCTGCCTTTGGGCTTGTGCTGGCCTCTTATCAGTATTCGGGAACAAGCAGCAAGGAGCTTTCAGCATGGGTGATCGACGCAGCAGATCTTCTGGCAGACAGCCGGCCCACCGCCGTTAATCTCACCTGGGCTCTAGAGCGCATGTTGGGAGTTCTGGAAAAAACCGGGAGCGAGGAAACCGGCAGGATCCAAAACGCTCTCGAAGCCGAAGCCGTTGCCATTTTCAATGAGGATATTGCCTCCTGCGCCGGGATGGGGGATATCGGTGCCGGGTTGGTCTCCGATAATGCCCGTATAATGACGTACTGTAACGCCGGCGCTCTGGCAACAGCCGGATACGGAACGGCTCTGGGCGTGATCCGTTCAGCTCACAAGATGGGGAAGGTCCGAGCAGTCTGGGTGTGTGAAACAAGACCTGTTCTCCAGGGTGCCAGATTGACATACTGGGAACTGATGAAAGAAGACATACCATGCACCCTGGTCACCGATAATATGGTTGGGAGTCTTATGTCCGCAGGAGATGTGGATCTTGTTGTCGTGGGCGCAGACAGGATCGCCGCAAACGGAGACGTGGCAAACAAGATCGGAACCTACACGGTAGCAGTCCTGGCCGAGCGTCATAACGTGCCCTTCATTGTTGCTGCTCCGCTTTCCACGATCGATCTTTCCAAAGCTACAGGCGAATCGATTCCCATTGAGGAAAGGCCGCCGGGGGAGATTTCCGGATATGGTGGAGTGGACTGGGCGCCCAAGGGTGCCAAGGTTTACAATCCCGCATTCGATGTTACACCTGCTGATCTTGTTCACGCCATCGTAACTGAAAGGGGTATTGCGCAAGCTCCGTATTCATCAAGCCTTAAGGCCCTGTTCTCTTCAGGAGACTGACACCTATGCCTGGACCGGACCTTGATAAGCTAAGAAAGTTGATGACTTTATAAAAAGCCATGGATGGACTTTTTGCGACTCTAACAAGATTGCTCGAGAACAGCGGTCGGATCAAGGATCCAGGCCGCTTACCTGGACTCCTTGAAACCATGGCCGACCATGCAGCGCGCTGGGGGCTGCTGGCTGCCTTCACCGAACATGCTGTCAATGAAGCACTGAACACAGCCGACCCTGAAGCAGCTTTGAACAGGCTGGTCAGGATTCTTGTTATGATAGAGGATCCAGCGTTCCATTCCCTCCTGGAGGATCCCGATGGCCTCAAGTCACTCCTGGCGATACTGGGATACAGTAACTATCTTTCCTCCCTTATCCTGAGATCTCCAGCTGATTATATCTGGCTCATGAGAGACGTGGGCCTGTCGGGCAAGAGAACCCTTGCCATGATGCAGAAGGAGCTCGCCGGGGCGATGGGAAGCAGTACAGACATGGAAGGAGCAACTCAAGCCCTGAGAAGGAACAAATATCGGGAGATGCTGAGGATAGGGGTCGGAGATCTCCTGGGAGCAGCGTCCCTTACGGAAACCGTTCACGACATCTCGAATCTGGCAGAGGCCTCCATAGACGGCGCGGTTACCAGGGTTACTGACATCCTTAGGGAAAAACACGGTACACCGGTATATGACACCGGGGGCAACATCACCCGTCCAGGGAAATTTTCCGTGCTGGGCCTGGGAAAACTTGGCGGAGAGGAGCTCAATTACAGCTCTGACGTTGACCTCCTGTATTTATATTCTTCCCATGAGGGGACGACTACCGGACGACCATCCGCCTCCGGCGGATACAGGGACTCAGTGGACAACCACCGCTTCTTCGTAAAAACCGGAGAAATGGTTACAAAACTGCTTAATGACCGCACTGAAGACGGTTTTGTCTTCCGTGTTGATCTAAGGCTCCGTCCGGAAGGTGAATCAGGTGAAATAGCATATTCTCTTCCCAGCCTGGAGGTCTATTACCAGTCATGGGGACGAACTACTGACAGATTAGCCCTGCTCAAGGCAAAACCTGTTGGTGGCTTCAGGCGCCTTAGTGAAGAGTTCATCGGTCTTATGGAGCCCTTCATCTACCGAAAGCATCTTGATTACAGCGCCCTGGAGGAAGTGGGTGCCATAAAAGAGAAGATCGACATTCATATCGGAGCGGACAAGGAAGGTATCAGCGATATAAAGCTTGGACGGGGAGGTATAAGGGAGATCGAGTTCCTGGTTCAGAGCCTCCAACTCATCAACGGTGGAAGAAATCCGGTCATCAGGGGACGAAATACTCTTCAGTCCATTGACCGTCTCATGAAAAACGGATACCTGACAGAAAGGGATGCAGAGTCATTGTCTTCGGCATATATATTTCTGAGAACCGTGGAACACCGGGTGCAGCTTGTTGAGGAGCGGCAGACACATACGCTGCCGGCGGATCCCGAATCACTGGAAAAACTGGCCTTCACGATGGGGTATTCAAGAAAGGGTGTGGGAGACAAAGCAGCCTTCGAGCACGCCCTTGGTAAATTCACAGGTATGGTACAGGATAGTTTCGATCGCCTCTTTTACAGTGGTAAAGCACCGATTACAGGAGTTCCCAAAGAGCACGTCAAACTCATGGGTGATGATCTTCCCTATGAGGAAGCGATAGCCGAAATGAAAAACCTCGGTTTTGAAGATCCTGAAACAGGCTACAAAAATCTCCTGCTGCTCAGAGACGGGCCGGAGTTAAGCCATTTCCCGGATAGCTGCAGGGACCTTCTCCGGCAGATAGCTCCACGCCTGCTTGATGAGCTGAAAGGCTCCCCGGATCCGGATCGCGTTCTCATCAACCTGGAGCGCTTCATCCGCAGAGTAGGGGCAAGGACGTCTTACTATGCCCTGCTTGCGCAGAACCCCGAATCCATCAAGCTGCTCGTAACTGTATTCGGTTTTTCACAGCACCTTTCGGGACTCCTGATCAGCCAACCGGACCTGTTGGACCTCATGGTTAGCAGTGAGGACCTCTCCATCAGTAAACCCAGAGACGACCTCACCGGGGAACTCAGGGACATGGTAAGCGGCAGTCCGTCCTTCGAGGATGAACTCCTCATGATGAGGAGGTTCAGGAACGGCGAGATACTCAGGATCGGCCTCGGTGATCTTCTGGACCTGAGGGACCAGCCGGCTGTAAATCAGGAACTGACTGAATTGTCGGAGATAGTCCTTGATGTCTCGCGACAACTTGCATTCAGGGATGCTGACGGGAAGGGGATGTCCCCCTGCGAGGATGGCAGGTTCGCAGTGGTGGCGATGGGGAAAATGGGCGGCAGGGAGATGAACTACAGCTCAGACCTGGATCTGATCTTCCTTTACGAGGGAGACGAGAGGAGCAGGGAGTACTATACGTGGGCTGCCCAGCGAATGATCACGATCCTGACCAGCCCTACAGGGGAGGGACTCCTGTACCGAATAGATATGAGGCTCCGGCCTTCGGGGAATGCCGGGCCCCTCGTTATCAGCGGGGAGTCTTTTACCAGATACCATACAGAGGAAGCTATGGCATGGGAACAGCAGGCCCTGATCAAGGCCAGATGCGTTGCTGGCGATGAATCGTTCATGAAAGAGATTATCGATCAGCTTCAGGCCCTGGTTTACGGGCGGGGCCTCAGTGAAGAGGACGTGATGGGGATCCGTCGTATCCGTGACAGAATGGAAGCGGAAATATCCGCTGATGCCGGGGGGGAGTCCTACGATATCAAAGTGGGATGGGGCGGGCTTGTGGACATCGAGTTTGCTGTTCAGATCATGCAGCTCCACTATGGTGGCAAACATCCCCAAGTCAGGTCTACGTCAACGATGGAAGCTCTCGACGCCCTCAACCAAGCTGGACTTGTTGAGGAAAAACAGTATAATACACTGCGCTGCGCATACTCATTTTACAGGGGTATCGAGAACCGACAGCACATATACCAGGACAGATCAGACCACAGGATATTTCTGGATAAGGAAAGACTGGGACCTTTGGCCAAACGGCTGGGTTATGAGGGGGCGCCGGATTCACTGGCCGGATTCCTGGATGAAGTCAAGAAAACCAGGGGAGAAGTCAGGGAAATATTTGAAAGTATCCTTGGTCATATAGAGGAAGAGTTATCCTGACATGGGTTATCGCTCAACCCGTGTCTGTTTTTTTTGGTTTATCTTGATTTTGATAGGGTCGTAAAAAGTCCATCCATGGCTTTTTACTCCGCGGAAAGCGAAAAGTGTCATTTTCACT
>DAOVVW010000081.1 GCA_030636965.1 Pseudomonadota bacterium
AACGACGTTATCCCTTCAGCCATGCACATTGCAGCGAGGCTGCAGGCGGGCGAGGAGCTCATACCGGCCCTTGTCGCCCTCAGAGATTCCCTGATTCAGAAGTCTGAGGAGTTTGAGGACGTTATCAAGGTCGGCAGGACCCACATGCAGGACGCAGTTCCCGTGACCCTTGGACAGGAATTTTCCGCATGGGCATCACAGGTTCGTAACGGGATCGTCAGAATAAGGGATACATTCAACGGTCTGGAGGGCATCCCACTCGGAGGCACGGCGGTTGGAACAGGGCTTAACTCTCATCCCGACTTTGGAAAGAAGGCAGCGGCATTTATTGCAGATGAAACAAAGGTAAAATTCAGGACTTCCGATAACATTTTTGCTGATATAGGCGGGAAGGACGCCCTGTCTTCACTTTCGGGGGTCCTTTCTGTTCTGAGTACATCTCTGATAAAAATAGCATCAGACATTCGTTTCCTGGCATCCGGCCCCTTTACCGGAATAGGTGAGATAAACCTTCCGGCCGTTCAGCCAGGATCATCGATCATGCCGGGGAAGGTTAATCCAGTGATACTGGAATCCGTGATCCAGGCCGCTTTCAGGGTCGTTGGGAACAATGTTACTGTTTCCATGGCAAACTCCTCCGGAAATCTTGAGCTTAACGTTTCTATGCCCCTGATGGGATATGTGCTTACCGAATCCATAACACTCCTTGCCGGAACAAGCCGGATAATGTCCGAAAAATGCGTTTCCGGAATTGAAGTAAATCGCGACAGATGCTCTTTGCTAATGGAAAAAAGCCTGGCACTGGTAACGCCTCTCGCACAAAAGATCGGTTATGACAAGGCCGCGGAAATTGCGAAAGAGGCTAAGATAACAGGGAAATCTATAAGAGATATAGCTTTGGAAAAACAAGTACTTGAACCTGATGTGTTAAAGGAGATTCTAGATCCGGAAAAGATGGTCTAATTGAAATGTTGGACATTGGAAAATTGAAATTGGAGCATTGGAAATTGGGGTGAGATCATTAGAGCATTAGAAATTAGAACATTAGACACCAGTTAATGATTTACTACTCACGAATAACCAATCACTAATTACTCATCACGCGTCACTCATTACGCGTCACGATATAAACCCTACTTCTTCCTCGCTTCCGTCTTGTCGTAAACATCCTTTCGACGGCGGATTCCGAGAACGATTACCCTGGTTTCATCGATTCTGTAAACGATTCGATACTCACCCACCCTCAGCTTCCAGTAGCCCTTCAGAGTCTTCCGGAGCGGTTCTCCATATTCATGGGGTGCAGTCATGAGGCGCGTTTCGATTGCTTTTCTAATTCGATCCTTTAGTTTCCTGTCGATCTTAGGGAGGTCTTTATCCTTAACCGAACTGTGATATTTAATCTCGAACAACATTGATGTTAGTGTCGTAAAAAGTCCATCCATGGCTTTTTACTTGGCGGAAAGCGAAAAGTGTCATTTTCAATCCTTCCAGGTTTCCTCGTGGTTGCTCAGATCAGCTTCTTTAAGCGTCTTTTCCCTGGACTCGGCAAAAGCTGCAAGAGCTGCATCCTCCCGCAATTCCAAAGCCTCTCTTATAAGATCCCTGCTCACCATTGATAGAGACAGGCCATCCTTTTCCGCCAACTCTCTGATAATTCGGTATAAGGGTTCTTCAAGGACAACGTTTATTCTTGGGTTCTTTGTTGGCATAAATCACCTCCGAAATAAAGTGTAACACTTATGTTACACCTTGGCTATTGTAATTTACGCTATACTTTTATTTAGAACATTGGAAATTAGAGCATTAGAAATTAGAGTTAAACGCCTGCCACGCCAGAGGCGTGGTTGGACCTTGGACGGAATAAGAGCCCAGAGCCTATAGCCTGTTTCACCATACGAGGAGAACCGTATGACAAATGATGAATACGGAAACTTGAATTTCGATCCCAGAGACACATTGAAGGTCGGCAAGGAATCCTATGTCATATACCGCCTTGATTCCCTGGAGAAAATGGGTATTGCCAAAATTGGCAGACTTCCCTTCTCCATCAGGGTCCTTCTGGAGAATCTCCTGCGCAGTTCCTTTTCCGGGACAGGAACCCTGGACGACGTGAAGCGCCTTGCTGCCTGGGAACATGACGGTAAGGACAGGAAAAGTATCCCGTTCATGCCCGCCAGGGTCGTCCTTCAGGATTTTACCGGTGTTCCGGCTGTTGTAGACCTTGCGGCCATGCGATCGGCAATAGCGCGAATGGGGGGCGATCCTTCTCTGATAAATTCAGCTGTCCCGGCCGACCTGGTGATAGACCATTCGGTACAGGTGGACTATTACGGTACCGGGGATGCATATCAATTGAACACGAAGCTGGAAACCGAACGGAATATCGAGAGATACTCCACACTGAAATGGGCCCAGAAAGCATTCACCAACTTCAGAGTAGTTCCACCGGGCACTGGAATCGTACACCAGGTAAACCTTGAGTACCTGGGCGAGGTTGTAACGACACGTAGTGTCAACGGTGAACTATCGGCATTTCCCGATACCCTCGTGGGAACTGATTCCCACACTACAATGATCAACGGTCTGGGTATCCTTGGCTGGGGAGTGGGAGGTATCGAAGCTGAAGCTGTCCTCCTCGGACAGCCTTACTTTATGCTCATCCCCGAGGTTGTGGGAATGAAGCTGACAGGGAGCCTCCCTGAAGGAACTACCTCAACTGACCTCGTCCTCTATATCACCGAATTCCTGAGAGAAGCAGGTGTTGTTGGCCGTTTCGTAGAATTTTTCGGTCCAGGCCTTTCTACTCTTTCCCTCCCTGACAGGGCCACTATTTCCAACATGTCGCCGGAGTACGGCGCGACCATGACTTTTTTCCCCGTGGACCACAAGACCCTCAGCTATCTCTCCCAGACCGGACGTCCCAGCTCTCTAATAAGCATGGTCGAAAAATACACAGTGGAGCAGAGATTGTTTCACACAGAGGACGAACACGAACCGGATTTTACCAGGGCCTATGAATTTGACCTCTCTGGTGTGGAGCCTACCCTGGCCGGTCCGCGGAAACCCCATGAGCGTGTCCCCCTGGACAAAATGAAAGAAGCGTTTATGACGAACCTTCCCGAGATGCTCGGAGATGGAATAACATCTGATGCCGACAATTTTACCGACTGTGGGTCCTGGACCGATGAAGGAGGATCATCAGTGGGTGCACCGGAGAACTGTGCATGCCCTGCGGAGCCCAGGAACATCTGCTGTGAAGTCCCGATAGAACTTTCGGGTGAGAAATTATCTGTCAGCGACGGGTCTGTCGTTATCGCGGCTATAACAAGCTGCACTAACACATCCAACCCTTCTGTGATGGTCGGTGCGGGTCTTCTTGCGAAAAAAGCCGTAGAGAAGGGCCTTTCCAGCAGATCCTGGGTGAAAACAAGCATGGCTCCAGGATCCAAAATCGTCACCCGATACCTGGAAAAATCCGGGCTTATATCTCCGTTGGAGGCCCTGGGTTTTAATGTAGTGGGCTACGGATGTACGACCTGCATAGGCAACAGCGGGCCCCTACATCCTGAGATCCTTAACTGTATAGAGGAAAATCAGCTCATTACAGCGGCAGTTCTATCAGGTAACAGAAACTACGAAGCCAGGATCAATCCCCATATCAGGGCAAACTACCTGGCTTCCCCCATCCTGGTGGTTGCTTATGCACTGGCGGGAAAAGTTGATATGGACCTCATGAATGAACCCATAGCCGATGATACCGACGGCAACCCCGTTTACCTGAGAGACCTCTGGCCATCTGAGGAAGAGATCTCAGCTATCCTGGCCGGTTCCCTGGAATCAGGCATGTTCAAGTCTACTTACGATCACGTCTTCGAGGGCGATGAGAACTGGGATCTCATCGAAGTACCTGAAGCCAGCATGTATAATTGGAACCCGGAAGCCACATATGTGCAGGAACCCCCATTTTTTCAGGAAATGCCGCACGACCCCCCTGCCCTCCCCAACATCAAGGGCGCCAGGGTACTGGCAATCTTTGGTGATACCCTGACTACAGACCATATATCGCCAGCTGGAACCATCCCGCCGGACAGCCCGGCTGGTCAGTATCTTATTGGACTGGGAATTGAACAGGAGGATTTCAACAGCTTCGGCTCGCGGCGGGGCAATCATGAAGTCATGATGAGAGGCACTTTCGGAAATATCAGGATCAAAAACCTGATGGTGGACCAGGTTGGGAACTGGACACTCCACAGACCGTCAGGGGACCTGTTAACGATATACGATGCCGCGATGCGATACCACGAGGAGAAAACTCCCCTTGTTGTCCTTGGCGGAAAGGAATATGGAGCTGGAAGCTCGCGGGACTGGGCTGCAAAAGGAACATCCCTGCTCGGTGTGAAAGCAGTAATTGCTGAATCGTATGAACGCATTCACCGCAGCAACCTGGTTGGCATGGGAGTTCTCCCACTACAGTTCACAAACGGCCAGGGCGCTCTGACACTGGGCCTGGACGGCACCGAAACGCTGGATATCTTCGGCATTGAAGACCTTACACCTGACAGTACAATCTCAGTAACGGCCCTCAAGGCAAATGGAGATACGGCTAATTTCGATGCCATTGTCAGGCTGGAAAGCGAGGTTGATCTGGAATACTACAAGCATGGGGGTATCTTGAATTATGTTCTGAGAGAATTTCTTGCTAAATGATATTCCTGGTCTCTGTATTCATAGCTATTTTCTAATGAGATTCAAGTTGTTGGTTGTTAGTTGATAGTTGTTGGTTTTACTAACAACTAACCACTATCAACATGCAACTGGACAGACTACGGTTTCTCCACCGGGGACACCTTGTATCTTCCCATTGTGTAGCGCATGTTGACTCTTTCGAGGCTTTTTCCCTTACTTTTCCCGGCGTGAATAATCGAGATAATTATAACATCCTTCAGAGTGAAGACGATGTGCTGTACAAGGTCGGTATGAGGACGGTCAACTTCCAGTCTGACCTCTGGAATGATTGTTCCGTTGGCACTCAGAGAATATAGCTGGGACGATGTGTCATCTATGTATTTGTCCACCGAAAAGTTGCTCATGTTCACTCTCCCCGCCTTGCTCTGGGAAGAGAGGGCGCGTGCCATTACACGTCCCAGGCGGTAGTTCTGTATGTCTATCCACTGGTTTTCATGCTCACTTACTGTATCTTCAGCTGCTGTTTCAAAGTTAATCTGTATATAACATCCCGCATCAGCAGTTCGATACATAATGAAAATTGCGGTAATACCTATCAAGAAAGTTACAGGTACCAGCCGCTTAACTTTTGCCTTTCTGCACATGAAGCAGAATCCTCGCAGAGACCAAAAAGAATCAAAACATTGTGAACGTACACTAATTATGATTGGTTTGTCCGACTATGACAACTGTGTATCCGCGAATATAATACCCTACTACATTGGTGCTGTAATTCAAATCAGTTCCAGGCATCAGGCTTCTGGTTATTCCAAAAGATATAATTTTCAAAAGTAATATTGATAGGGTCGTAAAAAGTCCATCCATGGCTTTTTACTCCGCGGAAAGTGAAAAATGTCATTTTCACTTTCCTCACAAATCAACGACTTGCGGTGCAAGTCATCGATTTGGGCGCCCTCAATGGGCGCGTTTGATGACTTTTTACGAAGTCATAAGCATTAACTCAGCTTCTATCGTCTGAGTCTGCTAAACTTGATAGCGCAAAATATCTTCAGTAACCAGAAACAGAACAAAGGAGGAACATGATGAAGCGGTTTGCAGCA
>DAOVVW010000053.1 GCA_030636965.1 Pseudomonadota bacterium
CGGGGCCTGCAATGAATGCGGTGGTCTGGGCACAACGAGCATTATCGACCCTGAGCTCGTAGTGCCTGACCCATCCCTGTCCATACGTGAGGGCGCTCTGGCACCCTGGCGTAGGAGAGATAGCGTTTTTTATCATCAACTCATGGATTCTCTCTCCTCCCATCTCGAATTCGACCTCGACACACCCTTCCAGGATCTCCCGGAAGTCGCCCGTCAGGTGATCATATACGGTTCCGGCTCGGAGAAGATCGCCGTCAAATATGAGTCGAGAAACTTTACAAGACGCACCCAGAAACCCTTCGAGGGGGTGATCCCGAACCTGAGACGCAGGTATATGGAAACAGGCTCGGAATCAGTTCGGGAGGAAATCGAATCGTTCATGGGAAACCGGATATGCGACTCCTGTGGTGGCGCCCGTCTCCGGCCGGAGAGCCTGCATGTAAAAATCGGAGGTAAGAACATCCACGAGGTAACCCGACTGTCCATCGCCCAGGTGTCCGAGTTCTTCAAGAATCTGAAGCTGGACAGGAAGGAGATGGCCATCGGCAGCAGGATCCTGAAGGAGATAAAGGAGAGAATCAAGTTTCTCGTCGACGTCGGACTTGATTACCTGTCAATGGACCGGACTTCGGGTACACTTTCGGGTGGTGAAGGTCAGCGGATCAGGCTTGCCACGCAGATAGGCTCCAGCCTGATGGGAGTTCTCTATATCCTCGATGAACCCAGCATCGGACTCCATCCCCGGGATAACAAGCGTTTGCTCACCACACTAAAGCAGCTCAGGGACATGGGCAATACGGTGATAGTTGTGGAGCATGACGAGGAAACTATAAAAACCGCTGATTTCGTTATCGACATGGGCCCAGGCGCGGGAGTTCGAGGAGGCAATATAGTGGCATCTGGAAGCCCGAAGACGATCATGGCCTGCGATGAATCCCTTACCGGCAGGTATCTATCCCGGAAGCTTCGCATAAAAGCTCCCGATAAAAGGAGGAAATCAGGGCCTAACGGATTTGTCAAGATAATCGGTGCAAGAGCAAACAACCTCAAGAACATAGATGTCTCATTCCCCCTTGGCGTGTTCACATGCATCACGGGCGTATCCGGCTCGGGAAAGTCTACTCTTGTCATCGACACTCTGTACAGAGCAATGGCACGAAGACGCTCCGCCACCGCCGACAGACCCGGAGAGCACGATCATATAGAGGGCGATCAGTTCATCGACAACGTGATCGACGTCAATCAGTCACCTATAGGCAGAACGCCCCGTTCCAACCCGGCCACATATACAGGAGCATTTACTCCCATAAGAGAACTTTTTTCCCAGGTGCCTGAATCCCGCCTCCGCGGCTACAAACCAGGTCGATTCAGCTTCAATGTAAAGGGCGGCCGTTGTGAGGCCTGCCAGGGAGACGGAGTAAAGAAGATCGAGATGCATTTCCTGCCCGACGTACACGTAACATGCGAGGTGTGCAACGGGAAGAGATTTAACAAAGAGACCCTTGAAGTCACTTACAAAGGTGTGAATATAGCTGAAGTTCTGGCCATGACAGTCAACCAGTCTGCCAGGCTCTTTGAAAATGTTCCCGTTGTCGCCCGGCGGCTGAGAACCCTTCAGGACGTGGGAATGGGCTACATTCAGCTCGGCCAGTCCGCCACGACCCTTTCGGGGGGCGAAGCTCAGCGTATAAAACTTTCCAAAGAGCTTTCCAGGAGGGATACAGGCAGAACACTTTACATACTGGACGAACCGACCACAGGCCTGCACTTCGACGACGTGGTCAAACTCCTCGAAGTTCTGAACAACCTGATCTCGCGGGGCAATACAGTCCTGGTGATCGAGCACAACATGGAAGTTGTCAAATCAGCCGATCACATAATCGACCTGGGCCCCGAGGGGGGCGATCTGGGCGGGGAGGTCCTGGCCCTGGGAACGCCGGAAGAGCTGGCGGCGATGAAGCATTCTTATACTGGTAAGTTTTTGAAGAAAGTACTTAAAAACTAGTGGTCAGTTGTCAGGAGTCAGGAGTCAGAATTTCACGATCTGGATTCTGACTTCTGGATTCTGAATTCTGACTTCCCCGAGCATCAAAGCTATTAAATACACCACATTTCTTGACAATACCCAATTATATAGAATAATCTTAAAATGGAAGTGCGTAGGGCACTGGTGGCCCTCCTGGACTTCAAATCCAGTGATTCTGGCTAAAACCCGGAATGGTGGGTTCGATTCCCATGCACTTCCGCCAACCGTAAAAAAATGGGCCCCGGACCATTTTTTCTTCCTGCATTCTGACTTCTGACTACTGGATTCTGAATTCTTTTAGAGTCAACGGGGTCTAAACCCGAAATCCGCAGAATGAGGATTTCGGGTTGACTGCCGAGTTTATTTCATGTATCAACACCGTCTCCCGCTAAAACATTCACGAGCGCATGCCGTGGATAAGATAGAAAAGGAGGAAGACAATGAGGAGAACCATCCTAGGTAAGAAGCTGGGCATGACCCAGATCTTCGATCGCAGCGGCGACGCAATTCCCATCACACTCATCCAGGCAGGTCCCTGTATAGTACTCCAGGTCAAAACCAGGAAAAACGATGGTTACGATGCCATCCAGCTCGGGTTCGATGAGAAAAAACCCAAAAGAACCAACAAGCCCCAGATGGGCCGCTTTGAAAAAGCCTGCACCACACCCAAGCGTTTCATAAGAGAGGTACGCGTTGACAATCCCGAAGCTTTCTCACCCGGACAGGCCATAACCGCCGGTGTGATAAGGACCGGAGATCTCGTTGACGTAACAGGCACATCCAAGGGCAAAGGCTTTGCCGGTGTCATGAAGCGGCACGGCTTTAAAGGCCATCCAGCAAGCCATGGTACTCACGAAAGCTTCAGGGGGCCCGGCTCTATCGGCGCTGCTGCCGACCCGGCGCGAGTGTTCAAGGGCAAGAAGATGCCGGGACAGATGGGCGACGAGACGGTTACCATCCAGAACCTCAAGGTCATCGATGTCAGAGAAGACCAGAATCTGATCGCCATCAAGGGACCGGTTCCCGGAGGAAAAAACGGGTTCCTTGTTATCAGGGATTCGATAAAAAAGCCGTCCGAGGGTCCATATCCACAGGAGCCTGAGGTACCGGAGGCTGAAGCAGAACAGGTTGAGGAAGCTCCGGAGGAACATGTCGAGTCCGAAGTTCAAGCTGAAACCGAAGTTCCGGAAGTATCAGTAGAGCAGGACGGAACTGAAGCCCAATCGGAACCGGAAGAGCAACCCGAGCCGGAAGAGCAGCCCGAACCTGAAGAACAGACTGTACCTGAGACAGAAACCGATGACACTCAGAACATAGAGGATGACAAGGCAGGTAACCAGGCTTCAAAAGAGGATGAACCTGCCGAGCCGGACAAGAGCTAGGCCAGGCTTTGCAAGGGCTTTTGAAGTTGCCAAATCAACAACACCACAAGCCCTTGTTAAAAAGGCCATTACCCTGCTAGAATCAGCCGAACGATCAGAATCAGGATGACCGTAACCGGTATTTAGGGGAAAGGGATGGAAGATGTTTGGATTCGGTGTTACTGAACTTATATTAATACTCGTTATTGTGATGGTCGTTTTCGGGGCGGGCAAGCTCCCGGAAATAGGTGCCGGTCTCGGCAAGGGCATCAAGAATTTCAAGAAAGCAACTACCGGCGAGGATGAGATAGATGTAACGCCCGAGAAAAAGGAGATCGACGAGGGCAATGAAGAGGATCAGGAGGAGTGATTTCCCTCATCAAACAGACTTGAAACAAAAGCCGTCCCTGCGACGGCTTTCTCATTGACAGAAAAATTATTATATTCTAATAATTATAATAACGTGATACTTTAAAATAGTTATTATGCTAGCAGGAGCCTTGATTTACAGGTAACGCTGACGGAGGTTTAGGAGATGGAGACCGATCGCACTACACAGGCTGACTACCTTAAGGCACTTGCACATCCAACGAGGATCATGATCCTCGAGCTGCTGGAAAGGGAGGGCCGTTGTGTCACGAACATCGGTGAAAAGTTAAATCTGAAACAGTCCAATATCTCGCAGCACCTGGGGATCCTGAGATCAAGGGGCATCCTCTCCCTCCAGAGAGAAGGTGGGCTCTCTATCTACTGCATCAAGGACCCAAGCGCGCTGAAAATTCTAAAAATGGTCCGAAAGGCATAAAACGAGTCCCTGGTCCCAGGTCCAAGATCAACGTTGGACATTGGTCGTTGGTCGTTGGACGAGGTTTTTAATCACCAACCGCCTCAAACTTCATAGACACATCCACCGATTCGCCGTTCACATAAATACTCTCAAATAAAAGATATACTTCCTTGCCAATCGTTTCAGGTCGTGGAAAGAGGAGGAGTTTTTCAACTCTCTGACCCTTTTTCAGAGTCACAGGTCTTTCAAAAGTCAGTTTCTGCAATTGCTTCAGGATGTGCTGCCCTCCCCCAATGGCTCGAATGTCCATATACAGGTTAGCGTATGTGTACGGCCCAGCTCGAACCCATTTCCCATCTGCAAGCAGAGTCATTCGCGGGTTGAATATAATATGTTCCGCTGCAACGTTGGTTACTGCAACCAGGAATACATTGAGGGGCAGAGTGTTGAACACATTCGCAAGTCCACGTATCCCCTCCCGCATGAAATAATCATCCCGTGCTTCCCTATCCAGATATTGTACCCAAATCTGAAATCCCTTTTCGTTAACCACGCGATATACATCTCTGTTCCCCTCGGGCTCAAGGGAGTATTTCTTAACCTGTCCTGGCGCACAGGAAATTGCTATCACTGCCAGGCAGGCAAAGATAACGGAGGCCAATTTTGATAGGGTCGTAAAAAGTCCATCCATGGCTTTTTACTCCTCGGAAAGCGAAAAGTGTCATTTTCACTTTCCTCACAAATCAACGACTTGCTTTGCAAGTCATTGATTTGGGCGCCCCTCAATGGGCGCATTGATGACTTTTTTACGAAGTCATCAATCTCAATGTCACACCGGAGAGTGATTCAAATCTTACCATTGGTCACCTCGCGCACGTAGTCGGCAAGCCGGCGGATGCCTTCTTCCAGATTCCTTGATGAGTTCGTATATGAGAACCTCAGGTACCCTTCCGCACTTGGTCCGAAATCTATCCCCGGAGTCGCAGCAACACCAGACCTTTCGAGAATGTCAAAGGCGAGCTTCACAGAATCACTACCAAGGTGCCGGGCGTCTACCAGGATATAAAACGCCCCCTCCGGAGCTACAGGGATTGAAAATCCTGTTTTTTGAAGACCCTCAACAAGGATCCTCCTTCTCTTGTCGTAGATTTTCACCATTTTTGCAACATCCTCCCCCGCTTCTGTAAGGGCTGCAATACCGCCTCTCTGGACAAACGCTCCGGCACAGATAAAAAAATTCTGCTGCATCTTCTGAATAGGCCTCACAAAGCGGGGGGGCACTATGACATATCCCAGCCTCCATCCCGTCATGGCGTAAAGCTTTGAAAACCCATTAAGCACGAAGGCATCCTGGTCGAACTCCAGGATGGAGTGTTCGGCTGGACCGTACACCAGGCCATGGTAGATCTCGTCCGAAACAACAACAGTGGGCAGTGCACCGAGTTCGGCCAGGGTCTCTTTGGGAATTACAGAACCTGTAGGATTTGCTGGCGAATTGATAAGTACGGCCCTTGTCCTGGACGATAGCTTGCCCTTAAGATCGTCCATATCAAGCTGATAGCCCGTCTGGGCCGTTACCCTGGAAAAGACAGGGCGTCCCCCGAGAAACGACACAAAGTTCGGGTAACAGGCGTAGTGTGGATCCGTCATTATCACCTCGTCACCAGCCTCCAGCAGGGCGGAGAATATCAACAAAAGGGCGGGAGAAGTTCCCGATGTGACAATAACCCTGTCCGGATCGACGGTGACGCCATACCTTGCCAGGTAATGGTCACAGATCGTCTCTCTCAGCTCCAGTAGCCCCTGGCTATGAGTGTAGTGGGTGTCTCCCTCCCTGAGGGCCACCTCCGCTGCCCTGATGATACAATCCGGAGTGTCAAAATCCGGCTCCCCCACCTCCATGTGGATGACAGACCGCCCCTCCCTCTCGAGCTGCTGTGCCCGCTCAAGAACATCCATCACTATGAATGGGGGTATATCTTTCGACCTTTGGCTGGGCTGCCAGGGCATGTTTTTTCCTCCTGCTCACTGATTGGTAGTCATCAGATGTTATTTCAGTTTGATGCCTGGTGTCAACTTGTTGGATCTTACAATGGGAATACAGAAGTCAGAATTCTGAATTCAGAATAAGCCCCACTATAGAATTGACGTAACAAACTTGTGAGCAACATAGTAGATATGTCACTGACATATCAATAGTTCCTCAAAATATCTGATACTGATAACTGAATTCTGTATTCTGACCACTGAATTCCGCAAAAAAACAAAACCTAAC
>DAOVVW010000052.1 GCA_030636965.1 Pseudomonadota bacterium
GCTCTCAGTGCTGACGCAGCCCACGTACAGATATTCTCCCGATGGGCTGATGGCTATGGTCCTCGGATCACCAGAGGTGGCGAAAGATGATGGCGACATGGCCGTCAACACGCCAGATGACTGGTCAAATGTAAAGCCATTGAGTTGGCTGGCGGCTGATCTCGCGGCATAAACAAAATTGGAGGTCGGATGGACCGCTACAGCACGAGGATCAGTCATCAGGGGAGATGAACCGGCAATTGGTGTTAAGTCAAAGGTGGATGAGGAGACCGAAAAAGAATTCATTCTCCCAGCGGGAATCGCTGCGTAAATATAGTTCCCTGACGGGTCTGCAGCTAAACTGGTAGCCACATTCGATGTAGAGTAGGGTGAACCAGAAAGGGCTGTAAGGGAGCCAGAAAAATCACTCACCTCGAAACCCTTTATAAACCCTCTGGAAGATCCACCTCCATAACCGAATAATCCGGAGTAGAAGCTCGATGAGTACAGGATAGTCTGAAGGTCCTGCTGAACAAAAAAGTTACTTCCCCCTCCGCCGCATGCAATGTATGCCAGTGCCGAAGCTGCTACCATGTACAAAGCAAATCTCTTCATAAAATCCACTCCATCAGAAGATTAAGTCTCGAGTTTCCAGTAATACTTGAAATATGCTAGCTGTTCAACTTTTTCATACTTCGAGACATAAAGTAGAAAGCCCCATCCTATCTCCTTTGCATAGCTTAGAGGAATAACAGTTTGCAGTCCATAACTCGGTTGTACTTTGCATCGGCTTGTAAATCTGTGGTGAATAGTATTAAAAAAGGCCCCGCCAGGGACCTCACTAGAAACTCGAAACCAGAAACTAGAAACTGTTTTTAAGACAGCCACCTCTTCCTTCGCCTGTAGTGCTTGACGTCGCGGTAGCTCTTCTTCTCGCCGACCTTGGAAAGACCCAGGTAGAACTCCTTAACGTCCTCATTGTTCTTGAGCTTGTCAACGGTGTCGTCCAGAACTATCTTGCCGTTCTCCATAATATATCCGTAGTTTGCAATGGATAGTGCTATATGGGCGTTCTGCTCCACGAGGAGGATAGTGGTTCCTTCCTCTACATTGATTTTCCTGATGATCTCGAATATCTCCTTGACCAGAAGTGGAGCCAGTCCCAGCGAAGATTCATCCAGAAGCATGAGCTTGGGGCGTGCCATGAGTGAGCGGCCAATAGCCAGCATCTGCTGTTCTCCGCCGGAGAGATACCCGGCTAAAGTGTTCTGCCTCTCTGTCAGCCGGGGGAAATAGTCGAAGACCATATCCATGTCACGCTTTGCCTCAGCCCAGTTGGACCTGGTGTGGGCTCCGGCAGTCAGGTTTTCAACCACGTTCAGGTCGTCGAAAACACGCCTGCCCTCCATAACCTGAAAAATACCCTTTTTGACGATCACCTCTGGATCGATATTATCGATCCGGTCACCCATGAAAGTTATCGTCCCGTCGGTAACTTCGCCTTCCTCACTTTTCAGGAGGCCTGATATGGCCTTGAGGGTCGTTGATTTGCCGGCTCCGTTACCTCCCAGGAGCGTGACGATCTGGCCCTCGTAAACCTCCAGGGACATACCCTTCAGGACGAGGATCACATCGTCATAGATCACTTCCACGTTGTTAAGGGAAAGTACAGGTTCTTTCTTTATTGCTGTCTCAGGTGTCGTTTCACTCATATTCAGTCTGATATGTCCTGACTTATTAGGTCTTTTTCAGAATTGAAGTTTCGTCTGGTCGCCCAGTTGCTAGTTGATAGTGTTGTAAAAAGCCATTCGAGTCATTGAAAAACGCAAAAGAGGGCGGGCAATGCCCGCCCTCCGCGTTTTTCAAATTACTGACCCAGCCACTCAGGCTTTCGCTCGAGAGTGGCGCTTGTAACAGGTACCTGTTTACCCTGTGAGTCCACCTTGTAGATCTTAAGTGACGTATTGGGCCTGTGGTCTGTCGAAGTGTAAGTTATGGGGGCGGTGAGACCGCCAGTGTCGTAATCCTTCAACGTCTCCAGTGCTGCTTTGACACCGGGACCGTCCAGGGTCTCTGCCTTTTTCATGGCCTCCCACATAACCATCATGGATGTCCAGGACTGTACGTAGCGGACAACGTGGCTGTCGTTGGGATGCTTTTTCTCGTGCATCTCAACTATGGGCTTCATGCCGGGAACATCGTCTCCCCACATGGCAAAGGGCGCCATTCCGTAGGCTCGCTCGTTAGCGGCTGCGCCGGCAAGCTTGAGAAGGTTCTCATCGAAGCCCCAGACGTTGATAATGAACTTTGTTCCGAGGCCCAGCTTGGCGGCGTCCTTTATGATAACCGCTGTGCTGGGAGTTGTTCCACCGATCCATGCCCAATCCGGATTGAACTTCTTCATGTTCGTCAGCTGGCTTGTTGCTTCCTTGGCGCTCAGGGAAACGACCTGGTCTGGGCCAACGGAAAAGCCAAGGCTCTTGGCCAGGGCCTTGCCTGAGGGGATCGGGTTCTTCCCGTAAGGGTGGTCCGGATAGATGAAGACCATCCTTGGCTTCCGGCTGCTGTCGGTCCAGTTATCGTTAATGAACAGCATGGCAGCCCTGATGCCATCGCCATAGCTGGTCCCGACATAGAAGTTAAAGGGAGTCTTGGAAGGGTCATTCAGGAGTGAATCGTAGGAAGCGGACATGTAAACGACCTTGTCCTCTGTGATGAACTGCTTCATGGCATTTGTGTCGCCGGTTCCCCAACCCTGCATAATGAATATATCCTGGTCCCTGTACGTTTTGTAAAGCGCGACTGCTTCAGGAACCTTGTACGCATAGTCATTGGCGATCAACTCGATGTTCCTTCCTTTGACACCACCGTTAGCGTTGATGTAATCGGCGGCGTCTACGGCGCCCTGGGCGTAGTCCTTACCGACGCCCGAGGTGGGACCGGATGTGTCAAAAAGCCCGCCAATTTTTATCGGTTCGGCAGCTTTTTCCGGTGCCTTGGCGCACCCCAGTACGCCTAAAGCGACGATCGTAGTGATTGCAACTGCATATACGATCCAAGTGGATTTAAAGACCCGTTTTCTCATTGCATACCTCCTGTATAATTCAGTTTCGTTACCCCCCCTATAATATATAAAATCTCGTCACCTTTCGTGACAGACAATAAACCCGCCTCAACAATCCGCGCGAGTTTTGTATCCTAATACGAAAAGGGCCACAGCTTCCAGTAGTTTTTTACAGTATGCCAGCGGGCCGCAAGGCCGTCCGGCTCAAAAATCAGAAATAGTATGATGATCAGGCCGAAGACACCCTCCCTCATGCTGTGGAAAACGGCAAAGATGTTAGGGAAAATACCGGTGAGGAAATGCTCCGGGATCCTCAGAAGCTGTGGGAGCATGGTCATGAAGATAGCTCCGTAAATGGCCCCCAGGACGTGACCCATGCCGCCGATGATGATCATTGCCAGGTACTGTATGGAGAGCCAGATCCCGAAGTGTTCATCTGACACAACACGGACGTAATGTCCCCAGAGAGCCCCGGAAATACCCACCATAAAAGAGCTGACTCCGAAAGAAAGGATCCTGTAGAGCCAGACGTTCACGCCCATCACTTCGGCAGAGAGGTAGCGATCCCTGATGGCTACGAAGGCCCGACCTGGCCTGGTTCTTGTCAGGTTCTTTGTGTAGAGTGTGGCCAGGATAACGAAGGCGTAGATCAGGTAATAATAGGATCTGTCCGATCTGAGCTCAAATCCAAAGAATACCGGAGAACTTACAACCATACCTGCGCTGCCGCCCGTCAGGGTCGTCCAGTTTCTCATGGCGTACTCGATAATGAACTGGGCAGCCATTGTGGCTATAGCCAGGTAAAGCCCCTTAAGCCTGAGGGATGGAATACCGAAAACCATGCCGATGAGGGCGGTCACAAGACCGGCAAGGGGAAGCGCTATCCAGAAGGGCACGCCGGCCTTTACCGTCAAAATGGCAGAAGTGTAGGCCCCCACACCCATGAAAGCGCCATGTCCCAATGAGATCTGCCCGGTGTAACCAGTGAGGATATTCAGGCCATGGGCGCCAATGATATAAATACCTATAAGGTTGGCCATGTAAAGAACATTGGTGTTGAGAATTGCGCTCAGGGGTTTCGATATGAACGGGAAAATCAACAGGAACAGGAAAAGACCTGCCATCCCGAACTTAATGAAGGGCGTCTGGAAGACCGCCATATCATCTTTGTAAGTCTGGTGAAAAATACCGCACTGCTGCATATTGTCAGACCCTCTCTATCTCTTCAGTGCCAAAAAGACCGTAGGGTTTTATCATAAGGATGATCACCAGTATCGCGAAAGGAGCTACCTCCTTGACTCCTCCGCCGAAGAAGTGATCAAGATAACCGCCGGAGAGGTTTTCGAGGACTCCGATTATGAGACCTCCAATAACAGCGCCGGGAATGCTGTCCAGGCCACCGAGGATGACGGCGGGGAAGACCTTCAGTCCCACTGCGGAAAGTGTAATGTTGACGCCATTTATATTGCCGATGAGTATGCCGCCGATAGCGGATACTACAGCAGCGACGCACCAGGAAATGGCAAAAATCTTCTTTACGCTGATACCCATGGACTGGGCGACCTGGTTGCTGTTGGCGGTGGCCCGCATGGCTACACCCAGACGGGAGTACTTGAAGAAAAGAGCGAATGCGATGAGGAGAGCCATGGATGCGATAAAAGTATAGATGTAGATCTGCGAAACTACTATCTCTCCGATCCTGACCGGTGTCTGGGGGAAAATTTCGGGAAAAACCATTATCTGTGTTCCGAAGAATGCAGCTACGATTGCCTTGAGGAGCAGCGCGAGGCCTATAGTAACCATTATTATGGAGATGACCGGTTCACCGATCATAGGACGAAGAACGAACCTCTCGATGGAAAGGGCAAGCAGAGCGGATATGACTAAAGTAACCATAATCCCGGCCCAGAAAGGGAATTGAAGCTTTGTCATGAGAGCGAGACACACGTATGCGCCCACCATGAGGAGTTCACCCTGAGCGAAGTTGATCACAGAAGATGCCTTGTAGATCAGGACAAAGCCAAGGGCCACAAGACCGTAGACGCTGCCTATTGCCAGGCCCTGGACGATCAGCTGTAGAAAGAACCAGACTTCCTGCATCAGGTACCCACCTCCTCGTCTGACAGTGTGCGTATTATAACCGTGGTCTTTATCCGGGTTGTACGTCCGTCCTGGAACTTGATCTCTGTGTCAATCGGGACAGATTCGGTATCTGTGTACATGGCATCAATGACTTCCTTATATCTTTCGCTGATAAACCCGCGCCTGACCTTCTGGGTTCTGGTCAGTTCGTCATCATCTGCGTCAAGTTCCTTATAGAGAAGTACGAACTTCTTCATGACCGAAGCTTTGTTGATTCTGAACAGGTCACGGTTGACCTTTCGCGCCTCGGCCTCGATCATTTCATAGACTTCAGCCTTGGAAGAGAGGTCAGTGTAGGTTGTATAACTTATCCTGTTGTTCTCGGCCCACTTTCCCACAATTTCCATATCGATGTTTATTATCGCGGTGATAAAGGGCAGCTGATCACCTACGACCACAGCCTCCTTTATATAGGGGGAGAATTTGAGTTTGTTCTCAATGAACTGGGGTGAGAAATGCGTTCCGTCCGACATGGCCATCACGTCCTTGAGGCGGTCTATAACCACAAGGTGCCCGTCATCGGTAAAGTGCCCGGCGTCGCCTGAGTAAAGCCACTCGTCTATTAGTGTTGCAGCTGTTGAATCCTCATCTTTGTAGTAGCCCTTAAAAACGCTGGGGCTTTTCGAGAGTATCTCACCCTCATCCGATATCATGATCTCAGTCTCGGGGATGGGTTTGCCCACCGAATCAAAATTTATGTCACCGTCATGATGGATGCAGGAAATGCCCGCGATCTCTGTCTGACCGTAGATCTGTTTCAGGTTTACACCAAGAGCGTGGAAGAAACGGAATGTATCTGGCCCCAGGGCAGCCCCGCCGGTGGAGGCAGACCGGAGTTTTGAAAAACCAAGTCGATCCTTGAGCGATCTGAATGCGCCCAAATAGGCCATCAGGTACTGGAGCTTGAGCCATAGCGAGGGCTCCCTCTTTTCGAACCTGCAGTCGGCCATCTTGTACCCTATGGGCATCGCTTTGTTGAATATAAGCCGCTTCACAGGGGTGGCATCCATTACCCGGACCTGAACCGATGCAGCCAGATTCTCCCAGATCCGCGGTGGCGAAAACATTACGTTGGGTCCTATCTCACGCATGTCTTCCTGAACCGTCTCCGGCTCCTCTGGGAAGTTAACTGTGAATCCAACCAGAAGAGCGCTGGCAAGGCACATCATCTGTTCACCGATCCACGGCAGGGGCAGAAAGGAAACGAATTCGTCGTTGAGGAACTTGGGATCCACCTTTATAAGATTGCTGGCCATCTTAAGCAAATTGGTGTGGGTGAGCATGGATCCCTTGGGAAGGCCAGTTGTACCGGACGTGTA
>DAOVVW010000023.1 GCA_030636965.1 Pseudomonadota bacterium
AGTTTATAAGCCTCATAATCACCGTGGACCGCGGACTCTCCTCGCTCCACGAGATCAAGCACGCCAAGGCTCACGATATTGACGTTATTGTAACCGACCACCACGAGCCGCCTGCCAAACTTCCCTGTGCTGATGCCCTGATAAACCCTCTGCTCAGCAACTGCTCCTTCCCATATAAATCCCTTTCCGGTGTCGGTCTTGCTTTTTATTTAGCTGCCGGTCTCAGAAAAGGGCTCAGGGACAGCGGCTTTTTCGATGACCGCCCGGAACCTTCCCTCATTGATTACCTTGACCTGGTTGCGGTGGGTACCATTGCTGATATTGTTCCTTTAACTGGTCTCAACAGGATCCTGGTTAAAGCCGGCATGGAGCAGTTAAACAAGAACCCCAGGCTGGGAATAAAGTCCCTTCTGTCTGTCTGCGGGGTTCAGGTTGGGCAGGTGGATTCCTCATCTGTTGCTTACAGAATAGCGCCAAAGATCAACGCGGCTGGCAGACTTTCCGACGCTTCTGCCGGAGTCAGGCTGCTTACCACCGATAACAAGGATGATGCTGATCGTCTTGCAGGCTACCTGGACGTGGAGAACGTGGAGAGGCAGCGGAACGAAGAGAGGATATTTAACCAGGCTGTTGACAAATTACTGGGTAGCAGCAGCATTGAGAAGAGGCAGAGTATCGTCCTGTATTCATCTGACTGGCACCCGGGGGTAATTGGTATTGTGGCATCCCGACTGATGGAAAGATTCTACAGACCGACGATCCTTCTTTCCATGGAGGATGGAAAATGCAAGGGGTCAGCCAGAGGTATCCCGTCCTTTCACCTTTACCAGGGACTGTTGGAGTGCCAGGATCTGTTGACGGAATTCGGCGGTCACAAGTATGCAGCAGGGGTCAAATTGGATCTGAAAAATGTTGACGAATTCAGTGAAAGATTCGACCAGGTAGTACGTGAAAGGGTGCCTGAGGACGGCTTCACTCCCACCCTGACACTGGATACCGAAACAGATCTGGAGACACTTACCTTCGATGAAATCGACAAGCTTCATTCCCTCGCCCCCTTCGGAGCGGGAAATCCCGAGCCTGTTATTTTCGTTTCTGAAGTGGAGGTCCAGTCTCCCAAGGTTGTCGGCAAGGACCACCTGAGTTTTCAGGCTGTTAAAAACGGGACCGCAATCTCCGCAATAGCCTTTCGCCAGGCCCACAAATTGGAGAGCCTGGAGCCTTTGATGGACCTTGCGGCCTATCCTGAGATCCAGACCTGGAGGGGGGTACGTCAGGTACGGCTCAGGGTTAAGGGGATGCGTGCATGTGAGTAAGTTTAAAGTTGAAGATTGAAAGTGAACAAGAAATTGGAAAGTGGATATTGGAGATTGGAAATTAAGTATTAGAGCATTAGAAATTAGAACATTAGACATCAGTTCATGATTTACTAATCACCAATCACTTATCACGCGTTACGCATCACGATCAGGGACGTTGGACCTTGGACGTTGGACTCTGGCCGTAGGTCAGCCGGGGACTTGTAGCGCAGTTATTGCTGTGATACTTTCAATAAGCCAATGATATTTCAGAAGAACAGAAAAATCTGGTTAACTCTTCTGCTGATTACAGCAGCTTTTACGATATACAGCTTCGTCGGTGAACAGGGCTTTTGGGAACTGAACAAAATGATCCACCACCGAAATGAGCTGAAGGCAGAGATCAGCGCCCTTGAACGTGACAACAACTCTCTGGCTGAGCAGATAGGCCGTCTGCGAAATGATCAGGCAACCTTTGAGGCTCTGGCCAGGACGAAACTGGGTATGGTACGACCAGGCGAAGTTGTTTACATTTTCCCTGAGGAGGAGGATCAGAAGCGGTGAAAATCCCCGCCGGTTGGTTTAATCCCCGCTTCATCTTCCCTCTGACCCTTTTCCTCTTATTTCTGTTCCTTTTTTTCCCGACACCACTGGATGGTCTTTCCTGGTTTCCCTTGCATTTGGCTATGTCAGCAATTGTTGTTGGCTCTTCGGTGCCCGCTTCCTACAACAGGAAGAAGAAAAAAGAAATACCCTATTTTCTCCCGTTCCAGACCGCTCTTTGTGCTGTTGCTGCCCTCGCGGTGAAGGTCCTTTTCGACACCATTCCCCTTATGCCGCTACTTTTTTTCGCTGGCTTTCCCTTAAGTGTCTACAGGAACAGGTTTTATAAATCCTGGATTCCCGGCGCCTCCCTCGGCGCCGTGGCGTTGGGCCGGTGGGTTTTTTCTGGAAATTGGGATCTGCTGCCGTGGACAGCTATTTTCCTGATCTTCAGCATTTACCTCGCATGGATGCTTTCCAGGCAGGAGATAAGCTATAAGGATCTGAAGAAGAAGCATGAAAGGATGATAAGCGACGCGAGCCGGGTAAGCAGCAGGGCTTCTCACGTGGACTTCGGTCCTGAAGATCTTCCGAAGAGAAGGGAAATGGCCACATCAGCGGTCATTGAGGAAGATGATCTTCTACAGATGTTTCTGCAGGTAGGGTCGAGGCTCATGAGCGCCAGGACGGGATTGCTCCTGGTACCTGATGTATCAGGCGGTTACAAAATAAGGGCGGCTGTTTCCAAGGGGTACGCTGATAGTCTGAACGAAGATATTATTTCTGGAGATAAAGGTATCCTGTACCTTGCTCTTCAAAGATCAGGTTTTCTGTGTGTCTCCGACTGGACCCGATCAGAAGATTCCTCTGAATCGATTCCCTTCTACACCGAGAGTGTCAAGATCAGGTCCTTTATCCTCAAGGCTGTTTATGAGGAAATAAATAGAGGCGGGCAGCAGATGCCTGGTGAAGGTAATGTCAAATGCATTCTTTACTTCGACAGCCCCGAACCCGAGACATTCAAGGATGAGGATTGGCTGCGAAAGCAGGTTTCTGATGTTGCGGAATCAATTTCCCGGGCAATGGATCGGAGCAGCAAGATCCACGCAATGAGCAATGCTCTGGCAGTCAAAACAACAGTGGAAGAGTACGCGAAATCGCTCACCGAGGACCTTGATATATCCAAGATCATTGAGAGAGCAAAAGAGGCCATCGAAAGCATCATTAAGGATCCTGGGGGGATCGCTGTACTCATTGGTGGCAAGGGGGAGCTTGCAGTCTATACCACTGGCACGATGCTGAAGGACCTGGAAGGTCAGGTAATAAAGGAAAGAGAGGCGAGTCACATAGGGCTTCTTTCCAGAAACGAGAGAAATACCAACCTGATGTATCTGGAAAAGCAGAGGAAGGGGACCCCTTATTTCCTTGAAAATGAGAAATTGGGAAAGACAGCCTCCTTTGTGGCAGTTAAGGCCACAACGAAGGACGACAGGGGCGGCCGGTTAAAGGTCATTCTTGCTGTACTTTCCAGGAACGAGAACGCATTTGATAACGACACCAAGAGTGACCTGCACATGATCGCTGATATTACTGCGCCTGTGCTTGTCAATGCGCTGCTGCATCACAGGGTCAGGGAAATATCCCGCAGAGACGGCCTCACTGGGCTACTGAACCACCGTGTTTTCCATAAGGTCCTGGAGAGCAAGATGAAAGAGACGGATCGTGGATACATAAAGGGGCTTGCAGTCCTTATGGTGGATGTGGACAACTTCAAGGTGATCAACGATACTTACGGCCACCCTGTGGGAGATGAGGTGCTCGGGGAGTTAGCCGATCGGCTGAGTGGAGGGATCAGGGAGCTGGACACGGTTGCGCGGTACGGTGGCGAGGAGTTTGCTGTAGTATTGCATAATCTGCCCCGAAAACAGGCTGCGAAAATAGCTGAAAAACTCAGGAGGTCAATTTCAAACAAGGCCTTCAAAACCGACGCCGGAGACCTGGACCTGACAGTGAGCATAGGATATGCTCTTTTCAGGGAGGGAGATGATATAACCCTCCAGAAACTGGTTGGCAGAGCCGATAAAGCTCTTTATGAGGCGAAACGGTCTGGTAGAAACAGGGTGGTGGGGGATATTGAGATCATGGGAAATGACGATCTTTAGGTAGATTGGTTCATCTCCCGAATAGCTGGTGGAATCACATAATACGTATCGGAGTATGGGAGTGGAAGTAGAACATTAGAGCATTAGTGACTGGATATTGGAAAGTGGAAATTAGAGTTGACAGTTGCTAGTTGCAAGTTGTTGGTAATAACTATCAACTATCAACCAACAACTAACAACTTGTTACTCATCACGCGTCACGCATTACACATTACGATTCAGGATATTGGACCTTGGATTTTGGATCGATGATAAGCACGGGAGGACAAGTATAATGTTGAAGGTTGCAGCAATACAGTTCGCAGCCAAAAGTGATGCTGCCCAGAACGTTAATAAAGCCACTGAACTGGGGGAGCTTGCAGTGGAGAGAGGGGCAAAGCTTATTGCCTATCCCGAACTGTGTACCAGCCGATGGTTCCCTGCGAGCATGAAGGTCGGCAATTTTGAGCTCGCTGAAACGATACCGGGTCCCTCTACCGATATCATCTGCCGATTTGCGGCAGACAATAATACAGTCATTGTCTTTCCACTTTTCGAAAAGGCAAAAGAACAGCACTTTTACAATAGCGCGGCAGTTGTTGATGCTGACGGTAAGATACTTGGCGTATACAGGAAGGTCCACCTTCCAAATGTAAAGGGATGGCACGAGAAATTCTACTTTCTTCCCGGGGATGCCGGTTTTCCTGTATTCAAAAGCAAGGTTGGAACGATTGGAGTACAGTTAAGCTGGGATGTTTTTTTTCCGGAGGGTTCACGGATCCTGGCCCTTAAAGGCGCCCAGTTGATCGTTGCACCCACTTCAAATGCCTTTGCGAGCCAGACAAGGTGGGAGAAGATGATCGCTGGTAATGCTATTTCCAATAATGTTTTCTACCTTCGGGCCAACCGTGTCGGCAAAGAGGGAAGTAAGGATTTTTACGGCAAGAGTTTCTGTATGGATCCCCACGGTGAACTACTGCACAAACCCGCCGCCAAAAGAGACGCTGTTTACCTCACAGATGTGGATCTCAAGGATGTGGAGAACACAAGGTACGAGTGGGCCTTGTTCAGGGACCGAAGGGAAAATCTCTACAGGGGTGTAATGGAACGAATGCCGGGTGCTGATAACCTGGGACTGCCCTCCGGGAAGTATGGAGGCAGTACCCTTAAATCAGGTGGTTAGGGCTGGCACGGGCACCTGATATGTATCGGGGTAACGGCGTGCCGGAGTGTCGGCGGTTGATGGGTAACGAAGTGTCGAGGTGTCGAGGTATCGAAGTATAACATTGGAGCATTAGAAATTAGAGAATTATTAAACCACGTTGGGCGTTGGACCTTGGACTTTGGATCAACTTCCCTGGGTCGTGGGTCATGGGACCTGACCCCAAATGGTGCCTTCGCCGCCTATATCTGGTATATTTAAAAATATAAATTGGTAACCTCATGATGATTCGTGAGGGAAGAGAAAACGACGCTTTTCGCATTCCGCGGAGTAAAAAGCCATGGATGGACTTTTTACAACCCTAACAAAGTTAACAATCCTTTCAATTATCATCCTTGCCCTGGCATTCGGATGCCAGAGTATCAATCCTCTGCCTCAGTTCAGCTTTAGCGGAGAAACTCCAGAGGAGCGCAGGATTTCGGAACTGATGCAATGGCATTCATCGAGAGTTGAGGTGTATAAGGGATTCGAAACAGTATTTACGGCGAGGGTATTATTCCTTTCGGATGAAGTGAAGAGATTAACCCATGAGTGGGAAGCCAAGACCAAGCTCCTTGACCCGAAGGAGAAGGCCGAACTCTTTGAGAAAACCGCGACGCCCCTTGAGAACCAGATCGAGTTTCTCCTTGGATTTTACACCCCTGACGACAGTAAAGAAATGCTTGAGCAGGGTGATGCAGAGTGGAGAGTAAAACTCCAGCTTCCCAATGGAGAGATAATCAGGGCGAGTTGTTTCGGGGTGGGTTCCACGGAGGAGAACATGTACATGAGCATCCTGCGCTGGGACCTTTCCTGGTCGAAACTATACAAGCTGTGCTTTCCCCGCTCCAGGGGCTGGGTTGACCCTGAGGCCAAGGGGGTTACGCTTATAATCACAGGGCCAAGGGGACATGGTGCGATGCATATAAAAACGCAGCCGCCGCTTGATTATTAATTTGTAAACGTTCAATGTCCAACGTTCAACGTCTATTTCTAACTGCTTTTATTTATAGTTACATGTGTCTGATCTGAAAATTGGCCCGGAACTCGAAACTCGAAACCCGGAACTATCACTGACAACTCATGATCATAGTCAGCATAGAAACATCCTCCCAGAGGGGGAGTGTTGCGATAAAGGCGGATGGTCAGATCCATGAAGCTGCACTGCCTCTCGGGGAACCCCACAGCAGCACTCTTCTGCCCGCCGTAGAGGAACTTCTGAATAAGGTCGAAATCAGTAAAGAACACGTTGAGGCCCTGGCAGTGGGCACCGGGCCGGGTGCTTTCACCGGTTTGCGGGTGGGGCTGGCCACTGCCAAGGGATGGGCTGATGCGGCCGGGATTAAAGTAGCTCCAGTACCGTCTCTTTGTGCCCTGGCTTTTCCTCAACTGATCCGGGGGCTGGACGTTCTTACTATTAGCGATGCCAGGAAGGGTGAAGTCTACGCAGCCTATTTTCCTGGGCTGGGACCCTCCGGACTACCCGAGGCTTATCAGGGTCCTGTTCTGCTCTCGCAATCGGACTTTTCCAGTTGGCTGGAAGGTCTTGTAACAGGAGAAAATACAGTAGTTGTGGGTACCGGTATGGAGATAGTGGGTGATGAACTCGGGAAAAAGCCTGAACTTGATTTGGATCAGGATTTGAATCCGTATCCTGAAGCCAGGGTCGTTGCCCAGATCGGTAAGATCATTTTCGAACTGGGCCGAAGTATAAAGGCAGTTGACCTGATACCCTGCTATGTGCGGCCCCCAGATGCGAGCCTGCCGGAATAAACATTAATGACTTCACAAAAAGTCATCAATGGACTTTTTACGACAATTTATTATCGTCGCGCCCGAGCATGGGCGCCCGAATCCATAACCTTAATATATAGTTATGGATTCGTGAGGGAAGGGAAAACGACGCTTTTCACTTCCCGAGGAGCAATAAGTCGCTCACGAACTTATTGCGACAAATAACAACACCACGTGAGGAAAGGGGAAACCACGTCTTTCCCTTTCCGTGGAGTGAAAAGCCGCTCACGGACTTTTTGCGACAATAACAACATTGATGACTCTGAAAGAAGTCATCAAAGCGCCCATTGAGGGGCGCCCAAATCAATGACTTGCGAAGCAAGTTATTGATTTGTGAGGAAAGAGAAAATGACATTTTTCGCTTTCCGTTGAGTAAAAAGCCATGGATGGACTTTTTACGACCAAACAACAATGAATAGAAAAACCCCATGCGGACAGTATTTCCTCAGGCCAATGAAGGAACAGGACTTGGCTTATGTTCTGGAGATAGAGCGGGATTCTTTCTCCCATCCCTGGAATGAGTCCAGTTTCAGGGAGGAGCTGCGCAGGGGAGAGATCTCACGATGTGTCGTGATCGAGGAAGGATCTGAAGAGCCAGGACTGATTGCTGGATTCATACTTGCCTGGATGGTGGCTGACGAACTTCACATTACCAACCTTGCTGTGACGCCTGAAATGAGACGAAAAGGGATAGCCGTTTTCCTGCTCACCCATCTGCTTGATATGGCCGCTGAAGAAGCCGCAACCTGGTGTACACTTGAAGTCAGAGTTTCCAATGCTGCAGCAAGAAGCCTCTACAAAAGGTTCGGGTTCAGAGAAGTGGGAGTAAGAGAGGGTTATTACATCGACGGCGAAGACGCAGTGGTGTTGGGGCTTGCGCTTTAGCACAAGCCTGTCCAATGACCAACGTCCAATGACCAACGTGATCAGTTGTATGTTAGTTATGACTACCAACTATCAACCAACAACTAACAACTTTTATTTCTAATTTCCAATTTCTAATTTCTTGTGCTTTAATGGTACCCGTAACCGATTTCGAATTATGAACAAAAACATTAAAAAACACGTCTTTACGCTCTTGACAATCTGTTGGAGAGCGACTTATAATCCTCGAATATTTTTTTCAAGGAAGTGAGATGGATAGAGAGAACAGGGAAAAGGCACTAATAGACAGGCTCGTTAAAGAAAACGACGAGTTTAGCAAACTTTACAATGAGCATCAGGAGTACGAGCGAGAGCTGGAAAAACTCATGAAAAAGAAACCACAGACGACAGAACTGCACTTCGAAATAGAGACTCTGAAGAAGCGCAAGCTCCTGGGGAAAGACAAGATGGAGAGGGTTCTTATTAAACATCGCTAGTTGTTCCGCCATTGGCTTGATGTATCCGGCGAGGCCATTGGCCTCGCTTTTTTTTCTGTAAAGGGAGTATAGACGGATGACTAAGGCAAGGATAAGCGACCGTGTGAAGGTGGGACCGGAGAGGGCTCCGTCAAGGGCCCTTCTGTATTCTACAGGCGTTACCAGACGTTCTCTCGACAGGTCTTTTGTGGGTGTCTTCACCAGCTTCACCGATATAATCCCCGGGCATATCGGGATGAGGGAACTTG
>DAOVVW010000043.1 GCA_030636965.1 Pseudomonadota bacterium
CGAGTGATTGGTGATTAGTAATTAGTGACCAGTGTAATTCATAAATCCAATCTCCATTTTCCAATCTCTAATTTCCAATGTCCAATGTCTAATATCTAATGCTCTAATGTTCTAAACTCAATTTCCAATCTCATTCTTTGAAACACGATGGATATTGGACGTTGGCCCTTGGTCGCGTGCAACATTTTCATCTCAAGTTGAACGCATCTAACACCGGCCGATACTGAATGGCTTCGGCGAGGTGCTGTTCTTCAGGTACATCCTTTTCATCCAGATCCGCGATGGTTCTGGCAACCCGAAGTATTCTGTGGTATCCGCGTGCCGTAAGCCCCAGTGTTTTTATTGCTTCCGAGATCATGAACTTTCCCTCTGGCCCTATGGGGCAGAGTTCATCCAGGTCTGTAGGGGTCAGTGCGGCGTTAATTTTGCCGAAGCCATTTTCGGCTCTGTTTTCCTGTTTATTCCTTGCGGAAAGCACTCTTCTCCTGACCGAAGCGGTGGGTTCACCGGCCTCGACAGTTCCGATCCTGTCAGGGGGCACTCCGGCAACTTCCACTACCATATCTATTCGATCCAGGAGGGGGCCCGATATGCGCCTCTGATATCTGGCTATTGCTGAGGGGGGGCATATACAGGGTCTCAGTTCGTGACCGCAAAACCCGCATGGACAGGGGTTGGTTGCGCCTATCAGCATGAATCTAGCGGGGAAAGTAGCTGTCCTGGCCGCCCTGCTGATTACTATCCTTCCATCTTCAAGGGGCTGCCTCAGGCTCTCGAGGGCTGAGCGGGAAAACTCGGACATCTCATCCAGGAACAATACTCCGCAGTGCGCCAGGGTGACCTCTCCCGGCCTGATCCTGCTGCCTCCCCCTGACAGCCCGATGTTTGAAATAGTGTGATGCGGTGCCCGAAAGGGAGGGGTGCGAACAAGACCGTCAGCTACGGAAAGCATACCAGCAACACTGTGAATTGCAGTGACCTGAAGGGCCTCTTCTCCGGAAAGCGGCGGCAGCAGACCCGGAAGCCTCCGTGCCAACATGGTCTTACCGGAGCCTGGAGGACCAGTCATTAGAAGATTGTGCCCACCGGCAGCCGATATTTCCAACGCCCTTTTGGGAAAATCCTGTCCCTTTACCTCCGACATGTCCGGCTGACGTACGGATTTCCGGACGGGCAGGGGAGGCGCTCGGCCAAGATCCCTGTGTCCCCGCAGGAACTCGATTGCCTCTGATAGTCGTTCTACAGGGTAGGTCCGGCAGTCAGATACAAGGGAAGCTTCCGCTGCCATCCCGGGTGGAAGTATGATGCCCTCAAGACCCGCGTTTCTTGCAAGGAGAGCGGCCGGAAAGGAAGCCTCCCTGCCCACTATCTCGCCGGTGAGAGAGAGCTCTCCCATAACCAGAAAGCCGTCAAGAGCATCATTTGGAAATGCACCCAGCGCTGATAGGATGCCGAGGGCTATGGGGAGATCAAAGCGGCTTCCTTCCTTTTTCAGGTCGGCGGGGGCCAGGTTCACCGTGATTCGGCTGGCGGGGAGCCTGTATCCGGAGTTTCTCAGGGCCGCCAGAACCCGCTCCTTGCTTTCCCTTACGGCAGTGTCCCCCAGACCAACGATGGAAAGGCCCGGCAATCCACCTGCAAGATCAAGCTCAACCTGGACAGGGACCGCTTCTAAGTCCTCGATCGTGCAGGACATTATTCTTGATACCATTTACTCTCCCCTGGAATTAATTGTCTGCCAGATACTGATCGAGCGTCTCGTATCTGGAAAGCATTCTTTATGTGCCTTATCTTGGGCATTCTCCCAGGCACGAAGGTGATTCCCAGAACATCAAACCGGCATGGTGGTTCCCCGAGGCGCTCTTTGACAAGATAATAGCGGGCCGACCTGATAATCCTGTCGATCTTTCTTTGGTCCACTGTAGCCAGAGGATCAACAAGGAAGGGATGTTGTCTGCTCCTCACTTCCGCAAAAATAATTGTCTCTCCCTTGCGGGCTACGATGTCGATCTCACCAAGCCTGCATAGAAAATTTCTGGTTAGTATCCTGTATCCCCTTCGGCGCAAGTATCCGATAGCTTTTTTCTCGCCCCTTTGGCCGGTGCTGGTATGGGTTGTTTTTTTCCGCCGGAGGAACATGAAATTAATAAGTGCAAGGAGGGGGCCAATTAGAACATTAGAAATTGGAGAATGGAATTGGGTTTAGAACATTAGAGCATTAGACATTGGAGCATTGGAAATTGGAAAATGGAGATTGGATTTATGAATTACACTGGTCACTAATTACTAATCACCAATCACTCGTTACTCATCACACATCACGATCTTGGATCTTAACTAGAGACTAGAGACTCGGGACTATCTATACATATTCTTTAACACCCTTAAACGTTTTACGGTGAATGGGACAGGGGCCGTGCTGTAAAATAGCTTCGCGATGTTTCTTTGTTCCGTAACCACGGTGGCTGGAGAAACCGTACTGGGGGTAGAGTTCATGATACTCGTCCATCATCCGGTCCCGCTCAACCTTGGCAAGGATGGATGCTGCGCCTATGGCAAGGGAATTTCTATCCCCACCCTTGAGGCAGCGGAATGGATTTGATATTGGCGGCGGGTGGGGTCCGTCAACCAGAACCAGGTCAGGTTTCGGATCGAGTTCGCTCACTGCAAATGACATGGCTGTCAGGGATGCTTGAAGTATGTTGATCTTGTCTATCTCGTGATTGTCGACACTTGCCACGTGCCACGCAAGCGCCTGCTCGGTTATTGTCTCGTAGAGTTCGGCCCTTCTTGCGCCGGAAAACTTTTTACTGTCCAGGGGGAGAGGCAGGTCAGTCTGTTCAGGCAGAATGACCGCGGCGGCAAGTACTGGTCCTGCCAGCGGCCCGCGGCCGGATTCATCCACACCGGCAATAAGACAAAAGCCTTCCTTGCGGAAGGCTTCATCGACGGGTTCAAGGTCGAAAAGGCTATGGTCTGTGCCTGCCATGCCCGGACCCTAATATGTGTCCTTTTCCCTGATACGGGCTTTTCGGCCCTTCAACGCTCGCAGGTAATAGAGTTTACTTCTCCGTACTCTGCCAAGACGTGTGATATCGATCTTCTCGATCTTGGGAGAGTGCAGAGGAAAGACCCTCTCGATACCCACACCAGCTGATACTTTCCTTACTGTGACGGAAGATCTGATCCCGGCCCTTTTGCGGGCGACCACAACTCCATCAAACAGCTGTATTCTCTCCTTTTCACCCTCGACGATCCTGTAGTGGACCCTGACGTTGGCTCCGATTGGAGTTTCGGGGATGTCTTTTTTCATGTGTTCCTTTTCGTACATCTCTAATACATTCATCATTCGGCCCTTCTCTGTCAAACCGTTGGTTGCAATTTTTCAACTCAGTAAAAGTGTATCATTGCCAAGTTGTTGGTTGTTTGTTGTTAGTTGTTAGTGACTAATCATTAAACTATCAACTATTAACTATCAACTTCCAACTAAGCCCATGAGGCTTTGGTATTATAAATATTTATTAATGAATCACAAGCACTATCTTGCGGTTATAATTATTTTTCAGGTTCCGGTTCATAGCCGAGCTTTTTCAGGAACTCAAGGTCATCTTCAGTCAGGTTGGCTTTCTCCAGAAGGTCGGGCCTCTTTTTGAGGGTTCGTTCCAGTGAGCGATCTTTTCTCCAACGGTCTATCCTCCCGTGATTACCCGAAATTAAAACGTCGGGCACATCCAGGTTCCTGAAACTTGCGGGTCGCGTATAGTGGGGGTATTCAAGAAGTCCCGTTGTGAAGCTCTCGTCCTCACAGGACCTGTTGTCGCCGAGCACCCCCGGGATGAGCCTTGATACAGCATCAATGATCACAAGTGCGGCAAATTCACCGCCGGTAATAACGTAGTCTCCGATGGAGATCTCCCTCGTATTGAGACCCTCCGTGATTCTTTCGTCCACACCTTCGTATCTTCCACATATAAGGACCAGCTCGTTTTTTTCCGAAAATTCCTGTGCAAGTTCCTGGGTGAAGACCTCTCCCTGGGGACTCAACAGGATCACGGGTGTATCAGGTTGAGTCTCGAGTGATTCTACCGCCAGGAAGATCGGCTCAGGTTTCATAACCATCCCGGGACCACCACCGTAGGGGTAATCATCAACCATCCTGTGCTTATCCTGAGCAAACTCCCTTGTGTCCACCAGGTTCAGTTCAATGATGCCCTTGTCGACAGCTTTTCCCAGGACGCTCTCTTTCAGAGCTCCTGCAAGAATTTCCGGGAATATAGTCAGAACGTTAAACTTCATTCAGGGCTCCAGGAGTCCGGGTAGGTGATTGAGCCTGAGGAGTCCCTTTTCAAGGTCAACCTCTCTCACAGCATCGGGAGAGAATGGTATGAGGAACTCTCCCAATTCTCCTTCGCCCACAAGCACCGGTGCGCTGCCAGTTTCCATTATCCACTCCACATTTCCTATCAGAGCACCCTCATGGTCCATAACCTTGAGACCAACCAGGTCGTGGAGGAAGTACTCACCTTCCTCCAGTGGCGCCAGTTCCGCCTTGGGGAGACATACATCCTTTCCCCTCAGGGTTTCGGCACTGGTGATGTTATCGATGCCGGCTATTTTCATGAGTGGTGTATTCTTGTGCATTCTAATCCTCTCGACCTGAACCGGAATCCCTTCATCAAGACCCAGAAATACTCTTTTCGATCCTAACAGTATGTCAAGATGATCAGTCTGAGGGTTTAGACGAATCTCACCGTTCCGTCCGTGAGGGCGCAGAATCCTTGCTACGATATAGAGGTCTAGGGACATGATTGTCTATCCAGCCCGGTTCCGGATAACTCAGATTAATGAACAGGCAGGAAAGTATATCGGGAAACTCCCGGAGGTATGATCAACTGCTCCTTGAGGCTCTTTTCTCTTCGTCGAACTTCTTCATGACACCGATCCTGGACAGAAGGCTCTTGACGGTGTCAGATGGCTTGGCGCCTTTTCTGAGCCATTCAAGGACCTTTTCTTCCTTGATGTTTATCTCGGCAGGATCCTTTTTTGGATCGTAGGTCCCGACAATCTCGATGAAGCGTCCATCCCGGGGAAACTTGGAATCAGCTACTACTACCCGGTAGAACGGCTGCTTTTTTTTGCCCATTCGTCTCAATCTAATTACTGTCGCCAAAAATCTTACCTCCTGGTTATGCGGCTGCCATAGCACAGCATCTACTTCGTTATCGGCCCTCGGCAATCCTCAGCGTATATCCATATACGCTTCTGGTTCCCTCGGGCCTGCTGCCTCGCATCTACTGTACTCTGGCGAGCCTCATGAAAATCTTATGAGTCAGCACGATACGCTGCGAGAACAAAACTTACTACATTTTTTTTATTGATTCGTCAAACGTTTATATTCAAATATTTGATATTAAGCCTTGGACGTTGGACATTGGACCTTGGACGGTTCTAAAACATCTTCCCCAGCGGTCCCTTCCCCTTTCCAATCATCTTCATCATCTTTTTGGTCTCGGCGAACCGTTTGAGCAGGCGGTTCACATCAGATACTGCGGTTCCGGAGCCGGCTGATATCCTCTTCCGCCTGCTGCCATTAATTATCTTCGGGTTTTTTCGCTCTGCCGGAGTCATGCTGTCTATAATAGCCGTGATCCGTACAAGCTCACTCTCATCTATTTCGCCCGGGATGGCTTTCTTCATTTTACCGGGCAACGGCAGCATAGAGAGCATCTCGGAAAGAGAACCCATGCTCCTCAATTTGGTGAGCTGGTCCCTGAAATCCCCCAGGTCGAATTCGCCGCGCATTTGCTTGCGAGCAACCTTTTCAGCCTCCTTTTCATCCATTGTCTTCTGGGCCCGGTCGATAAGGGTGAGAACATCACCCATTCCCAGGATCCTGGAGGCCATTCTTTCAGGGTGGAACGGCTCGAGTCTGTCGAGAGTCTCTCCAGTTCCGGCAAACTTTATCGGAACCCCTGTGACGTTTCTCATAGAAAGAGCTGCTCCTCCCCTGGCATCACCATCGAGCTTGGTGAGGATTATACCAGTAAGATCAAGAGCTTCATGGAATGCCTCGGCGACTTTAACTGCATCCTGCCCAGTCATGGAATCCGCTACCAGTAGCGTCTCGTGAGGATTTATAATGGCCGAAAGGGTACGAATCTCTTTCATCAACTCTTCGTCAACGTGGAGGCGTCCGGCCGTATCCACAATGACCGTGTCGGCTCCGGAGCGGCCCGCCTCAACCGAGGCGTTCTGGTAAGCGCCCTCGGGATTCATTCCCGCTTCCGGTTTATAGACAGGAATTTCAGCCCTTTGGGCTGTCTGAAGGAGCTGCTCGACTGCTGCCGGCCTGCTCATGTCAGCTGGCACCAGGTATGGCCTCATGTTCTGACCCTTCAGATGAAGTGCCAACTTGACTGCAGTGGTCGTTTTACCCGAACCCTGCAATCCCACCAGCATGATGCGGGTTGGAGGGATTGAAGCGCGGGTTAGGTCCACCCTCGAGCCCCCCAGAATATTGCCCATTTCCTCATGTACGATCTTAATGACCTGCTGCGCAGGAGTGAGGCTTTCCAGTACTTCACTGCCCGTTGAACGTCCTCTGACCTGGCTTATAAAGCCCTTAACTACTTTGAAGTTGACATCAGCTTCCAAAAGGGCTAGCCTGACTTCCCTGAGGGTGGAGTCGAGGTCTTTTTCGGTCAACCGCCCTCTATTTTTGAGCCTTTTGAAAATGCCATCGAGCTTTTCTGAAAGGTTCTGAAACATTGCCATGACGAGGTTGTAGCATCCGGTTCTTTTTTTTGAAAGTACGTAGTTTGCCGAGTTAATTAGTGTTTAAAGTTTAAAGTTTAAAGTTGAAAGTTTAACGCAGGATAAAATAAAATAAATAATCTGATAACTTTCAGCTTTCAACCTCCAACTTTTAACCAGAGCTAACCATGAACGAACTCTTCCTGATCATA
>DAOVVW010000200.1 GCA_030636965.1 Pseudomonadota bacterium
ACAACAGGGACCACAGCCCCCCTCAGGTTGATGACCCCTCTCATGAAATCAGGGGTCCTGGGAACCCTTGTAATATCGGACAGGTCCAGAACTTCCCTCACGTTATCCACCTCGAATGCAAAAGTTTCATCTCCGAGACCGAAAGTAAGGTAGGTAGAATTCTCACTAACCTCTTGAACTGACATCATCCAATTTCCTTTACCCTGCTATGAAAAAGGACGGCCCGCATAGAGCGGACCGTCCTTTTTCATTTCATCAGCGGCTCAATATTTTTCGAACTGTGCATCCTCGGCGTCGCCGCTGTTAGTGATCTCCTTAATGTCCAGTCCAATTCCGTTGCTCTGGACTGCCTGCCCCTTTTCGTCCTCATCTTTGGATACCGACAGGGGCAGCCTTTCGAAGCGATCAGCCAGGTCGCTCAGATTGACTGTTTCAGGAGCGAGGTTATACCTATCCCCCAGGGTCCTGCCCTTTCCGCCGCCGTACCGTCCGTCAACTCCTGCCACCTTGAAGTAGGAAATGGCCACCTGCAACTGTTCGGCCTGGGAAGCACGTTCCTCGGAGGTCGAAGTGAGTTCCTCAGCTCCCGACGCGTTTTGCTGTGTCACCTTGTCCAACTGCTGGATCGCCCGGTTGATCTGCTCGGCACCTGCGTTCTGCTCACTGGAAGCGGCACTGATCTCCTGGATCAGTTCAGCCGTCTTCTGAATGTCAGGAATGATCTGTTCAAGCATCTCGCCGGCCTTTTCAGCCACCTCCACGCTGCTGCTGGAAAGCTCGCTGATCTCGGCAGCTGCCACCTGGCTCCTTTCAGCCAGTTTGCGGACCTCTGCCGCGACCACGGCAAACCCCTTGCCGTGCTCACCAGCGCGGGCGGCCTCGATGGCAGCGTTTAACGCCAACATGTTTGTCTGGCGGGAGATCTCCTCGATGATGTTGATCTTGTCAGCGATCTCTTTCATGGCGGCTACCGTCTTGCTGACCGCTTTGCCGCCTTCCTGGGCATCTTCAGCTGCCTTGACGGCGATCTTCTCCGTCTGCTGTGCGTTGTCGGCGTTCTGCCTGATGTTGGCCGACATCTGTTCCACGGAAGAGGAGGCCTCCTCAGCGGACGAAGCTTGCTCTGTGGCGCCTTGGGACATCTCCTCAGTGCTCGAACTCATGGCCTGGCTGGCCGAGGCAACGTTCTCTGAGGCAACACTTACCTCCGAAACCACCGACTGGAGCTTCTCTGTCATCTGCTTGATGGACGCATAAACTCCGACCTCCCTCTTCCCGTTGAAGGACACTGTCAGGTCGCCCGAGGCGATGTGGTCCGCCACCTCGGCGATGAAGGCCGGCTCACCTCCCAGCTGACCCAGGATGCTTCTTGATATAAGAATGCCGATGACCACGAGGATCACGACTCCAAGGGCGGACAGGAAAAGAATGAAAACGTTGATCTTTGTGGCGCTAGATTTTTTTGTCTGGTAGAGTTCCTGAACTCTTTTTTCCTGTACCTGGACGATATTGTCGATGGATTTAAAGATTAGGGGTTTGTAATCGTACCACTCGTCGATAGCGTCCTCCACCGCATCCGTGTCCTCATCGTAATAGGAATTCAGAAGCCTTGGTACCATGCTCAGGAACCCGGTATATCCTTCCTCGAAGGCCGCCTTTTGCTCCGTTAGTTCTTCTCCCGTGATGTGTCCTTCGCTCGTCTTCCAGAGAGTTTCCACCTCTTCCAGAGTGAGCTTCATGTGTTCGGCCGCTCCAATGGGTGCGGCCAATTCCGACATCACGGCGGCCATCCTGAACTCTATCTCCCGGAAAAGGAGCTGGACCTTCCTCAGATTATCCAGGGGCAGAACGTTGGATTCGTAGATTTCCTCAAGCGTGTCTATGTTACTCCTTCCCGTCTGTACGATCATCACTGTGAACACAGATGTGAGCAGGATCCCCGAAAGGACCATGATGAGCAATCGAGAAGAAACTTTGAGTTTGCTTAGGTTCATTTTGATAAACCTCTTTCCACGTCAAAATCGGTTCCAGGGAACCAGGGGCGGATTGCACACCGCCCCAGTCACGAAAATTTACTCCACCGGCAGACCAGCCCTTTTCCATTCCGGAAAGCCGTCCCGGTACCAGTGGACATTAGTGTATCCGTCATCCACGAGCCACACTGTGCTTTTGTACGATTTCCAACAGCGCGCCCCGTTGCATTGCACTACGATGGGTTCGCTCTTGTTGGACGGGAAATCACTAAGATCCAATTTGTCGAGGCTTCGGTCGAAGTCAGCAGATTTCTCGCTCTTCTCCTTATAGGGGGAAGAGATGGCCCCGGCAATGTGAGCCTCGACGTACTCGCCCTTTTTCCTCACATCGTAGATCTTGATATTCCCGTGCTTACTCTTGACCCAGTTGGTGTCAACGACTTTAGCACCCGGATATGACTCGGGAGTAAGGGGCTTTTCGGCCCATACTGGGGCGGCCAGGACGACTGTTACGGCCAGAATCATGGTAACTGCGGATAGCTTTTTCATTTTCTCTCTCCTAAGGTTAAAGTATTTGGTCCCTTTCGGTTTTCGGGTGCTTTGGACCCGAGTGATTAGACAGGAATGTCTTTTAATATGTTGTAGTTTTTGCAATTCATATGCCAAGCAGACCAGTAAAGAAAGTTTGCATGCACTGCTGCCATTTTCCAGTAAAGTGCTGGGTGAATTGTGAGGTAGAAGGGTGAGAAAAATTATCTTGGGATGAACATGTTAGATGATGTAAAAAGTCTATATATACAACAACTTAATGGTAATTTAGCAATTGGTGGCGATGTTAATTATGTCGCACCATGTGAGACGGATAACAAAACTGATTGAGAATTTATACTTCTTGAACTTTCATTCCTGAAGGCTGTAGATCAGTAGATATTATCTTCTAGTCTAGGAGCCTGTCAGAGAACCCCTGCAGGCTCCTAGAGCCTCTGGAATTTTGACCCTGGAAATTGGACTAAAGAATACCTGAGAGTCTGAGGTCCGATGGTTTACCTCATTCGATCCCAGGAGCAATAGGAGGAAACCCTATGCGCTTCCAGATCCCATCCGACCTCGATCCCTCTGGCCTTTATTTCAGGCTCAAGGAGCAATCGGAGGAAACTTTGTGGACCTCCAGGATGTCCTGGTTCTGCTTCTTTGCTCTTTCCAGGTCCAGTGCCAGGATCGATCCCGACTCCATGGCGATCCGAAGCCTGGGACCCGATGCAGCCTTGATGATGGCCACGAGATTTTCCATGTCCCGGGGGACATTCCCGTCCACGGTAGCAATGACTTCGTTCGACCAATCCTGGTATCCCAGGTTGATCGGTGCGGCCAGGACCGAAGTCAGAAGGATGACCTGGTGGCGCTCAGCGGTACGGTAGTTTCTGGACAACCCGTACATGGATAATTCACCCGGCACACACTCCTGCCCATTATGGTACAGGTATATATGCTCGAGGGTCAGGGGTTGGAACACAAGACCCCCGAAGATGAAATAGCTATCTAGTGTCGCGTGGTGTGTTCCCGCAACAAGCCACGGTTCGTTGCCAAGTGGGATCGTTTTCCGGACAGGTTCTCCTGACCTGACGATGTCCAGAGTCGCTTTCTCTCCCACCTGCTTCTTATGGACCAGCCAGGACATGTCCAACCT
>DAOVVW010000148.1 GCA_030636965.1 Pseudomonadota bacterium
AACAGTTCCGAGAGCGGAGGGATGTCGATCTTCCTTTCCTTGTGAGGCGGTATGTGGTTTTGAGTTTTTGAATTGCGGTTGAACAGGTCCTCACGGAAACGTCTATTTGTCACCTCTTCCTCGAGATCCTTGTTAGTAGCGGCGAGGATACGGACGTCGGTCTCGATCTCATGGGTCTCACCCACCGGGGTGACCTTCCCGTCCTGCAGGACCCTTAGCAGCTTTGCCTGGGCGGGGAGCGGGAGTTCACCGATCTCGTCTAAGAAAAGTGTGCCGCCTTCAGCGGCCTGGAACCGGCCCTTCTTATCGCGATCGGCTCCCGTGAAGGACCCCTTTTTGTGACCGAACAGTTCGCTTTCGATGAGGGTGTCAGGGATGGCGGCGCAGTTGACCATCATGATCCTCTTTCCAGCCCTGGTGCTCATGCGGTGGATCACCTCGGCGAGGACCTCTTTACCGGATCCACTTTCTCCGGTAAGCAGGACTGTGGCGTCTGTGGAGGCAACCTTTACAGCGTCGTCAAGGACATCGTTCATGACGGAACTCTCAGCGACGAGGTCCATGCCATCCAACTCCGGGGCCGAGGTGCGGGATTCAACTGGTTTTCCGGTGGGCGGCTGGATGACAGCCTCGATGGCTTCCTCGAGTTCATCAATATTCAGTGGTTTGAGGAGATAATCCTCAGCACCCAGCTTGAGAGCTTCAATGGCCGTCTGTACGGTTGCGTAGGCGGTCATCATAATAACTGGCAGGACAGGGTTGAAGGCCTTGATATATCTGAGCGCTTCCATTCCTCCCATACCCGGCATCTTGATGTCCAGAAGGACGAGGTCGACCACCTCGGTTTCCAGGACCTTGAGCCCCTCTTCACCGGAGGCCGCTTCGACAGGCGTGCGCCCCCTGTCTTTGACGGCCTCCCGCAGCATGAGTCTGTGGGCCGCGTCATCATCGACGATGAGAACAATTCTGCCGTTCTGATTCGCCGTATCCTTCAAACTCCACCTCTTTTGGTGAGCCACATTGTTGCTTCTGATCCCCTTCCGGTGTTCCTGTGAATTGTGGCGCTGCCACCATGGAGCTGGGCCACTTTTCTCACCAGGGGAAGCCCCAGGCCGGTGCCGTTCTCCTTCGTTGTCTCGAACAGGGAGAACAGCTTCTCGCTGTCATCTGGAACCCCTGCACCCTCGTCGGTGACACGGCAGATCAGGTTATCGTCCTCTGCTTCTGCGGACAACTTGACTGTCTGGCCGGCGGTGGAGGCCTCTATGGCGTTCATGGCCAGGTTAAGCAGCGCCTGGATGACCATATCTCTGTCCACGAACCAGCTCAGATCCCTCGATACCGCCTCGACTTCAAGTTTTACATTTTTCAGTTTTGCGTCACCTTCCGCAAGGACCTTGACATGTTCCAGAATATTCCAGATCTCCCATTCCTCTAGTTGGAGGTTCTCCTGGCGGGCATAGGAAAGCAGGCCGCTCACCACCCTGTTGAGCCGGTCCACCTCCTGGACGATGATCTCCATCATGGACCCCTGATCCTCTGGGATTTTCCCGGCGAGGAGCTGGGCCAAACCGCGGATGCTGCTCAGGGGGTTACGGATCTCGTGAGCTACGGTGGACGACAGCTCACCGATCTCGGCTAATCTCTCGGATCGGGCGAGCTTGTCTCTGAGATTTTCCAGTTCACTGATGTCCTGGAAGAGGATGAGAAATCCACCCGGTTCATCTCCTTCTCCGGGTATCGGTGTGGCCGAGAGGTTGATGGTCAATTTGCGTCCGTCAACGGTCATGGTCCCTTCCATGACCGGGTGGTTCCTGCCGCTCTGAAGGGATTCACAGGGCAGGATCTGTTCCGGGAAGATGTCCTCGGCCGCTTTTCCCTTCAATTGGTCTTCAGATATACTCAGGATATGGGCCGCCCCCGGATTTGTGATGGCGATCATACCTTCCGCGTCACAGAGGATGAGTCCAGCCGGCATCTGCGTGACGATCTCACCTGCATAGGACTCGGTCCTCGCCAGTGTGATCGCCGTTTCGCGCGCCCTCTGGCTCCAGAATCCCCAACCCGCGATCCCGGCGATGGAAATAGCAAGAAAGAAAGCGGTTACAAGATTCATGCGCAGGTGGTGGCCCTTGAGGTAGGATGCGCCGGCCGCGTCCAGGACGACCGTTATGGAAAGGTCCTCCGGTAGTATCGTCAGGGCGTTGTGCATGCGCATCATGCTTCCCATGTTGAGAGGGCTGTTCCTTTGGGCCGGCTGACCATCCAACACTCTTCTGAACACATACCGATCGGGCTCTTTGAGAAAAAGACCGTTTTCCGGGACTAGCATCCCGCCGGACCGGGAATAGAGTTCTTCAGGCAGGCTCGCCAGGCTCAGAGGTCCGCTGCTCGAGGCGATGACACCTTCCGGGGAAGAAAGGAATATCAGACTCGCGCCGGATTCACTGGTGTTGGCAGCCAGCAGGTCCTGCAGGATATCCTGGGTCCAGGCCGAGTGCATCATGCCGATATTGAGGCTCGCCTCCAGCCCCTTTGAGACCATCTCGGCTTGCCGATGCAGACTGTTTTCCACCAGGCCGCTCTCGACGAGGGTACTCCTGTAGGTGACGAATGCCGTAATGGTGACAGGTATGAGAAGCAGGACAGTAAAAAAAAGGGATCTTTTTTTTCCGGCTCCCGCTGGCGCATGCCCAGGCCATTTCACTGTTTGGTTACCCATTCCTGTTGTCCTTCCGGCCGCTACCGGAATTTGAAGATCAGAACCGGTACCGCCACGTTCAATCAGATAAATTATATTCTACCAGAAGCCCTGAGAAGGTACCACGCGCTCCCTCAACTCGAGGGAGCGCGTGGCTTTGTGAAAAATCAGCATCCCTGGTGATCCTTGCCCAAGCGCAGGGGATAATAGGCTTGCCCACTACTCTTGGTGTTGGAGTGCGCCTTTCCCGTAACTTCTGGATGGAAGCGGTATGGCGCGTTTTAATCCCCGGCTATTTTCCAGGTATTTTTCCGAGCACAGGTAGGTACAAAACTGTTCCATGGGATAACTGCCCAACATGTGCCGGGCTGCACCATCCTGAAAATTACTGTTGCACTGGGAGCAGTAGGTAAGCAGGATTATGGACTGTGGTCTTCGATGCCTCATTTCAATCCCCTTTCCTTAAGGTGTTGGATTTCGGGCTGCCGCATGCTGTCATCTGCCTGGTCGTCCATTAGAGGAGGCGACTCCCCTTCCTGTTTCATAGCCATGGAGATCCCTCCGCCCCTGGACTGTCTTGGCAGCGGTATGGGTCTGTGACCGGGTTTCTCCTGAACCATATCTCGGGTCTTCCAGTAGAATTCCACGTTCAGTTTTCTCAAAGAATCAGCCAGGTCCTTCCAATGCGGATCATCGAGATCGATGCTCATGGTTAACCTCCTGTAAAAGTCTTTGTGGGTCCACACCGGGACGGTGTGGACCCGCGGTGGTGCTTTAGCAAGGTCCGGTTGTATAAAGAAGATTACCCACGGGGAGGTTTTTCCAGCACGAAAAGGGGTTCTGTGTTTACGAAAAGGGTCGGATGATGGACCTGTGAAAAGGTCAGAAAAACCGTGATCGTCAAGGGGATCGTCAGGAGGGCAACGCAGATCGAAAAAAGGCAGGAATAAGCATCGGATTGATGGAAAGAACCCTCACCGAACATTACGTTCATACTGTGATAACCGGCGAAAAAAATGATGACGACGGCGAAAACCGTAAAAATAATAATAGATCTGCTGTGTAACAGAAGATGGCTCATCGTTTTAACCAGGCTATTTGTTTGTGTAGCTCCCATCGATCCTGCGGATCACTCGGCCCGCTTTCTACCAGTTGAATACCCTGACCTCTTCGCTGGGAAGCCCTCTGACTGTAATGGAAAATGTTGAAAGGGCTGTTAGGTTATGCAGTTTTCCGATCTCGAAGAACATCAGACCGCTGTCGTGATGCCCTTTCATCCTGTCGGAGTATGCTGATGGTTTTATCTGCCGGCTCCCGTACTCTAGTGTCGTCATTTGAGCGAGGTTGTAGGGGTCCAAAATAAGGTCGTGCGCATTGGCGAAAAACCTGACCTTCAGTCGGTGGTTATCGAAACCCTCCGGGCTCAGCTCCAGCCGGATGTTCCCCGGCTCCATAACACCGGTAACGAAAGAGGGATACTCACCCTTTTTGAGGAATTGAACTGCCTTGGGACCGCTGGTACTCTTGATATTCACGATTTCCGTTATCGGCGCCCTGGCCCTCGTATGGCGGTACTGAAGGACGAGAAGGATGGAATACACCAGGAAAAGCGTTGTGATGAGGATATATACAGATGATTTATCTCTCATC
>DAOVVW010000003.1 GCA_030636965.1 Pseudomonadota bacterium
CGGCTGCCCTGATTCTTTTTGCCAGGGACTTTTTGCGTTTGCGGGGCCGTGGTCCGGCAGCCAGGCTTCGTGCGGCTTCCATGAGGTTTTCGGGGTGAACGACTTCGTCCACAAGTCCTATTCTCAGGGCTTTTCTGGGATATACATTGGAACCGGCGGTGATCATTTTTAGAGCCTCTGGAATTCCCACCAGCCTCGGCAGGCGTTGTGTTCCGCCGAATCCTGGAATAATACCGAGCTGAGTCTCAGGGAGCCCCAGGAAGGTGCGTGTTGAGTCGGTGGCCACCCGACGGGAACAGGCAAGGGCCAGTTCAAGTCCACCTCCAAGGCATGCCCCGTTGATGGCTGCAACTACCGGAAAAGGGAGTTCTTCCAGGCGCGTGAAGATCTCCTGTCCAGTGCTTCCAAGTTCCTTACCCTTGCCGGCATCGGTTATCCCTTCAATCACTGAGATATCGGCACCCGCGATGAAGTTCTGCTCCTTGCCGGACACGATGATCGCTCCGGTTATCTCGTCGGATTTATCCTCAAGCTTTCCAAGGAGCTTTGAGAACTGCTCCATCACCTCTGGAGTGAGAATGTTAACTTTTTCCGTCGGGTGATCGAAGGTGATGATCGCAAGACCATCTTCCATTTTCATTTTGAATGCGTTCTTCATTGCATTATGCCCTTTCCAGGAGCACTGCCGCGCCCTGCCCGCCGCCCACGCACAGGGTGGCGAGTCCCAGGTCAACTGACCTGCGCTGCATCTCCAAAAGGAGGGTGTGGATGAGTCGTGTTCCTGAAGACCCTACGGGATGTCCCATGGATATGGCGCCCCCGTTGACGTTCAGTATGTTCCTGTCGATGGCCCCTATGGCTTTCCTGCCGAGGAAATGCTCCGAGTGCTTGTCGTGGGCAAATACCATCTCGTTGGCTGTGACCTGGGCGGCGAAGGCCTCATTCATCTCGATAAGCCCGATTTTGGAATAATCAACTCCCGATTTTTCCAGGACGATGGAAGTTGAGTAGGAAGGTCCGAGACCCATACGTTTCGGCTCGAGTCCCGCAAAGGCATGGTTCACAATGAAACCCAGAGGTTCAAGACCCAGTTTTTCTGCTGTTTTCTCGCTCATAAGGAGTACAGCGGCTCCACCGTCTGTGATCTGGGAGGAATTTCCTGCGGTCACAGTTCCGTATTTCTTCTGGAAGACCGGTCTTAACTTTGCCAGGGCCTCCATGGTCTGTTCTGTCCTGATGCCGGTGTCGAACACGATGGCTTCATCGTAACGGGGCGGGGCAAATACGGGCATGATCTCGTCTGAGAAGCGCCCGTCCTCGTGGGCAGCAGTAGCGCGCTGATGACTGAGGAGGGCAAGTTCGTCCTGGGCCTGCCTGCTGATCCCCAACTCTCTGGCCAGGACTTCGGCTGTCTGTCCCATGTCCAGCCGGCACGTGGGATCTGAAAGTCCCAGCATGAGGCCTATCCTGGGAACAAGATGGCGCGGCCTTATCTTGCTCAAGGCGGAGATCCTGGCCCCCATGCTTTTGGCGCGCTGGTATTTAGTGATGATATCCTGAAGATCCGGGGTGATAAAGAAGGGGATATTGGTCATGGATTCAACACCGCCGGCTATGACGATATCGGCCTCGCCGGTAGCGATAGACTGAGCTGCGGAGATGACGGACTGTATTCCAGAGGCGCAGTTTCGGTGAACCGTGAATGCCGGGACACTGTCCGGGATCCCCGCGAAAAGGCCTATGACCCTGGCCACGTTAACCGCATCCGGAGGCTGGGCTACATTTCCGATTATGACAGAATCTATCTGGCCCGGTTCAATTCCGGAGCGGGCTATTAACTCCGCCACCGGCAATCTGCCGAGATCAACTGCGGTGAGTCTGGAAAAGAGGGTTCCGGCTCTGACATAGGGAGTCCTGACCCCCTCAACTATGGCTATTCTGGAGCTCATATCTGCTTTCCTTTCGATGTGTTTTTGTCATTGCCTCCGAACTCTTCTGACAGATCCCGGAAAACTCTCTGGTGTACCCGTTCTCTTCTTTGAGAATAACAACACGTATTAAGCCTCCGGTTCTCCTGAGCCTCCGTGAGGAAGTAGGCGAGGAGACCGAGCTTGTCCTTTACGTTGGTTCCGTTTTCAATCTCCTGTTCCAGCCTTGAGAGTGAAGCAAGGAGGATATACAGGTCCAGGGAAAGTCTTGTTATCCGCCTGAGTAGAAATTCCTTTTCAGCAATTTTCTTTCCGTGCCTCAGGATCCCGAAGTAGAGCAGTTTTCGGATGGATCTTACATTCCTGCGGGCCATCCTGGCGGCTCTTCTCATCACTGAGTTGTGATAGCGCAGAGTCATCTTCGGGCTCCTGAGACCTTCCCATATCAGGAAGAAGGCCTGTCCGAAGCGCCCTTTACCGTTTGAACTTATCTGTTTGCCCAGGGATCTTGCCAGATAAAGGGCGGGGTAGATGGAGTGGATCTCGGATGTGCCCTCGAAAAGAGTGGTTACCCTGAAATCCCTCATGCGTTTCTCGTAGGGTAATGATTTGAGGTAGCCTGCTCCGCCCGCCGTCTGCAGTGCGTCATACAGGGTGTCCCAGGCCCTGGTAGTTCCGTAGAGCTTGACGTGGGAACTTTCCATGGCAAAGCTGCCGACGTGGTCATTCTCCAGCAGCTGAGACGCTGCCTGTGTGATTGATTCTGCCGCAAACGCATGGACTCTTGCCTTCACCATCTTTTCCTGGATCAATTCGAAATCTTTAATGGGGACTCCGAACTGCTCCCGGGAAGTCGCCCTTTTTAGCATGTCCTCTACAGACTGTTTCATGGCACCCACGGAAGCCGCTCCCAGCCCCAGCCGTCCGTAGTTCAGGATAGTCATGGCGATCTTGAAGCCGTCGCCTGGTTTCCCAAGGAGGTTTTCTGCCGGAACTTTTACATCCTTGAAACTGATGGGGGCAGTAGAGCTGGCGGCTAGGCCCATCTTTGACATCTCCTTACCCACCTTAACTCCATCCCAGGCTGTTTCCACGATAAAGGCACCCATGAAACCCGGATTGTCGGGATCCATCTGGGCAAATACTGTCAGGCCACCCGCGTAATTTGCGTTGGTGATGTACGTTTTCTGTCCGTTAAGTATGTAGTATTTGCCGTCCTCCGAGAGACGGGCAGTGGTCTGGATGTGCTTTGCGTCTGACCCTGTGGCAGGTTCGGTAAGAGCGTAGGCGAAGATCATCTCTCCTGAGGCTGCCTTGGTCAGGTACTTTTTCTTCTGCTTCTCGCTGCCGAAGAGGATTATCCCCTTGAGCCCTATGGACAGGTGTGCGGTGGGGGTGAGGGCCAGTGACATGTCGGTTCCGGCCATAGCTTCGAGCACGCTCAGATAGCCCGAGAGGCTTAAGCCCACTCCACCGTACTTTTCTGGAATGTTGAGTCCGAAAAGGCCGATCCTGGCCAAATCCTTCATCAGCGGTTCCGGGATCGTCTTTGCCTCTTCAAGGTCGGATGGTGAATAATCCTTGATAAGCTCCCGGTACTTTCCGATTATCTCTTCAGCCTTGGAGTCCCTTCCGGCCGGTGCCAGTGTGCTATATCTGTCCAAATCGAAGCTACCGAGGAGCAGCCTCTCCAAAAACCCCCCTCGACCTTCAGTTTTCTCAGAAGTTTCAACTTTCTCTTTACCGGGCATCGAGGGCCTCCTCACAATAGTGGGTAGTTTTATTTTCGCCTTAATATAAGTCTAAAGCGGCATTGGCCAGTGTCAAGACATATTATTAGAATATTAGAAATTAGAAATTGTTTTGAACCACAGAGTTCACAGAGAGCACAGAGAAAAGCTTTGGAATTGGGTTTTCACCACGGAGGACACGGAGAAACAAGTATCGGTGTAACGGCGTGTCGGAGTATGGGGGTAGAACATTAGAGAATTAGACATCAGACAATGAGATAGATCTGCATTTACTAATTACTAATCACCAATCACTAATTACTCATTACCTAACACGTTGGACATTGGACGTTGGGCGTCCTTCGACTCTGCTCAGGACCGTGAGCTTGTCGAACGGTTGGACACGCTCTTAGTCATCACCTTCAAGTGCTTTTATTCTGCCAACGAGCACATTCTGTTTGCTCAATATATACCAGAGATAAGAAAACAGGCCCGCCCAGACGATGCCGTAGGCGGCAGCAAGATATGTCAGATTTTTCATTCCATACCTCCACGTTTTATCTTTTCAAGATTTCTGATCCGGAGCTCCATAAAATCCACCCTGGACCTTATCCTGATCAGGGTGATCCAGAAAAGGAGAAAGGCAGCCATGGAGATTGCCAGGACAGAGATCATGGCAGGCTCCATATCTATTGACTTTGACTTTATTACAACAGGATGGATCGTCCTCCATAACCTTGCAGAAAGAAACACGATGGGGACGTCGATAAAGCCCACTATGGCCATAACCGCACAGAAGGTGGCCCTCCTTTCGGCCTGTTCCACCGACATCCTCAGTATGATGTAGGCTACATAGATGAGCCACAGAATGAGCGACGACGTGAGCCTCGGGTCCCATGTCCACCAGGTGTTCCAGATGGGCCTCGCCCAGAGCGAGCCGGTGATGAGGACAAGTGTCGTGAATACAACGCCGATCTCAACGCTGGCGGAACCGATGATATCCCATTTAATGTCTTTCTTTACAAGGTAGAGCACGCCGCTGACGAAGGCCACAAAGTACGACAGGAAGGCCATGAAAGCCAGGGGAAGGTGGAAGTAGAAGATCTTCTGAACGATCCCCATTACCCTTTCCGTCGGTGCATAGAAAAATATCATATAGACAGCGGTCAGCATCAGAACAGAGCTGAGCACAACCAGGATCCTGTCTGTGAGGTCATCTTTCAATGTCAGTTCTCCTTCATTACGTAGTCGAAGAGCAGATATCCCGCGCAGGAAAATATGAGACCGAAGGCTGCCATGAGCCTCAGCCACGAAGAATACTCCCCGAAGGGCACACCTGCGAATATCTCCCCAGTTGCCTTGACGGTGAATGCGATCAGTGGAGTTATCACCGGAAACAAAAGGAGAGGCAGGAGCACTTCGTTCCTGCTGGTGGCCGCCGTGATCCCGGAAAAGAGGGTTCCCACCGAAGAGAATCCGAAATTCAGGAGCAAGACGGTTGCCAACAGGGGCGCTAACCTCACGGTGATGTTATCCCCGTACAGGGCGAAGAACACCGGGATGATAACGGCTTCGGAGATGAGCATAAAGGAAAGATTCACCAGATTCTTGGCAACGAACACCGAGGACGGGGCTACCGGGCTGACGAGGAGCCCGTCGATGCACCGGTTAGTCTTCTCCAGCGAAAAGGTTCTGCCCAGGCCCAGTACGGACGAGAAGAGGATTGAGATCCAGAGGATCCCGGCAGCTAGCTCCGGATCCACTTTCCTTCCTATACCGATAGCCATATTCATGACGAACAGGAGCAGGATCCCGAAAAAGATCATGGAGATCACTGAGTCCTTCCTTCTGATCTCGATGAGCAGGTCTTTTCTCAGTATGACCAGAGTGGCACCCACGGCTAATTAGTCTCCATGTGCATGAGATAGTGGTCCTCGAAGGATGGAAGGTCTATCTCATCCCTGTCCTTCAGGTAGACGAGCCTGCCTTCTGAAAGAATGCCTATCCTGTCGGCTGTTTCCAGGCCCCTCGTGAGGTTGTGGGTCACCATAATGATCGTCCTGTGCTGGGCGTGAAGCTTCTTTAAGTGGTTGCTCAGTACCGTGGCGGCGAACTGATCAAGTCCGCTGTAGGGCTCATCCAGAAGCAGAAGCACGGGGTCGTTAATCAATGCTCTTGCAATGCTGAGTCTTTGCTGCATACCGCGGGAGAAGGTGGAAACTCTCTCTTCCCTTCTATTATAAAGGCCAACGGTGTGCAGGAGACTATCTATTTTGTCATCGGGATCGGGGATCTGGTAGATGGATGAGTAGAACTGGAGGTTTTCCCGGGCTGTGAGCTCATCGTACAAGAGTGTCTGGTGGGATATTAACCCGATCCTGGATCTTATGTCGCTGTCCAGATCCGGTCCGCCTGTTATTTCAACGGTTCCCGAGGTGGGTTTTAAAAGGTCAGCCACGATCTTTATCAGGGTTGTCTTGCCTGCCCCGTTGGGTCCGAACAGGCACAGAAAGTCCCCCCTGGCGAGGGTGAGGTCAACACCCCTCAGGGCATCTACATACTCGTAGCTCTTTCTCAGCCCCTGGATCTTGAGAAAGGCAGTATCATCCATTGCCGCTTTCCGGCTCCCTTGCCTGTTCGTCCAGCTCCTCGATGGCCTCGATGATACTGGATGCTTTCTGCCTGTAATGTGATTTTAGTTCATTGTAATCGTCAGCATTGATCTTGCTGCTTGCATGCTCAAAATCGATGTCTTGCAGTGCCTTCAGGTAGATCGCCTTGTCGCGGACAAGGGATTCCCTTTGGGCTGCGGCTGCATCTTCGGGCCGGATCCAGGCCTCCTTCTTCTCCATTAACGGAAGGAGGGTGTAGCACAGGGCTGTTAGAAATATAACTGTTCCTATTGCAGTAACCATTTAGATATCATCCTCCATCTTACGAAGTTCATCGTCGATCCTGCTATCCATCTCGTCACCCGGCGAGGAGTAACCGTCATCATGGGGGCCGGACTCATCGTCACTGTCCCTCCCTCTCCATCTCCTCACGAAAACAAAGGCGATGCCCACACCCACAAGCAGTCCGACGAAGGGAGCTCCGTATGCTACGAGATTAAATCCCCGCCTGGGAGGAGATGAGAGTATTGATTCGCCGAACTGGGACACGAATAATGCCAGGATCTCCTCCTTCGACTTGCCCTCATCGATCATGCCGTCGATGATGCCCCTCATCTGCTCTGACCTTTCGCAGGTGCAGTTTACCAGCATATCGTTGCAGCCGCAGTCGCACATCAACTCCTGCTCGATCTCGGAGCTTGTGGCGGCCGGCAGTTGAACCGCGAAAGACAGGAATAAAACGGCGGCCATCAGGATAACAACTGTATATTTAAAGGTTTTCATCTCTTTTCACTTCACTTTCTTCCTTGACGGTATTATTGAAATGATGCCCCCGAGGACCATTACAAATCCCCCGATCCACACCCAGAGTATGAGGGGATTCACCGCGACCCTGAGGGTTATCTCCCGGCTTTTACCTATTGCGGGCATGGTAACATACAGGTCCTCCATAAGAGTGGATCTGAGGCTCACCTCTGTTGTGGGCTCATCGGCGTTGACGTAGAATCTCTTTTCCGGGGAGATCGTGCCGGCCATCTTCCCGTCCTTGTATACAGTGAGGTTGGCTGCGTATATATCCCTGTTGTAGAGTTTGTACCTCTTCATATTATCGTAACGGAGCGAGTATGCTCCTATATCCATGCTCTGACCCCTGAAAAGTGTGGCCTGCTCTTCAAGCTTATAGGCGTTGGATCCCGTAATGCCGATCACCATCAGGACGACTCCGAAGTGGGCAATAAAACCCCCGTACCTCCTCCTCATTTTCCACAGAAGTTTTGGAAAAGCAATGTGGGCCGGCTCGCCGGTGAGTATTTTTCTGGCCCTGGTGCCGGTCCAGAATTCGACCAGAATCGTGGTCGCCACAAACACGGAAAGGGAAAAAGCCAGCAACGGATAGAGAGCTCTAATGCCCGCGGCGAACATGGCCGCTGATGATCCAATAGTCGTCAGCAGAGGTATGAGGAAATTCTTGCGAAGGTTGTCTGCAGAGGCCTTCCTCCAGCCGATGAGGGGACATATCCCCGTTATTAGCAGCAGGAGCAAAAACAAGGGTGTGTTCACACGGTTGAAGAAGGGCTGACTGACGGTTATCTTGTTTCCCGTCACCGCTTCAGACAGGAGAGGGAACATGGTTCCGAAGAGGGTTGAAAAAGCTATGGCAAGAAGCACCACGTTGTTGAAAAGAAAAGTGCTCTCTCTTGAAAGATAGGATTCAAGTGAATGCTCCGTCCTCAGGTCCTGGTAGCTTGCCGCTATCAGGTAGACGCTTCCCAGAAGTAGAGCCGCCATAAATATCAGGAAGTAGCCTCCGAGCCCAGAAGCGCCGAAATCGTGGACCGACTGAAGAACACCGCTTCTGACGAGATAGGTGCCGAAGATGCACAGGATGAAGGTCAGCACTATGAGGGTCATGTTCCAGATCTTCATGATGTTTCTTCTCTCCTGGATGATGGCCGTGTGGATGAAAGCTGTGGCAACCAGCCAGGGGATGAAGGAGGCGTTCTCCACTGGATCCCAGGCCCAGTATCCACCCCAACCCAGCTCGACGTAGGCCCACTGTCCGCCCAGGATGATACCGATGGTAAGAAGCACCCATGACAGAACGTTCCATGTCCTCGTTTTCTGAAGCCAGCTCTCGTCCAGTTTTCCGGATACCATGGCTGCAATTGCGTAGGCAAAGGGCACCGTGAATCCAATGTACCCGAGGAAGAGGGTGGGGGGGTGAAAGATCATCCCCGGATTCTGGAGCATAGGGTTAAGGCCCTGTCCGTCCCTGGGTGCATAGGGAAGAAGCGTGAAGGGGTCAGAGACGGTGATAATGAGAAACAGGAAAAATGAGCTTACTCCGGCCAGGACCAGGTAAATATAAGGTGTATTGCTGCTGTGAAGCTCTTTTCTGGTGTTGAAGATGACTATTGCCGTAACGAGGCTCAAGACCCACGCCCAGAATAGGAGGGATCCATCCTGTCCCGCCCAAAGAGCTGTGATCTTGTAAAACAGTGGCAGTGCCCTGTCAGAGTAAGCGGCGACGTACTTCACCTGGTAGTTTCCCACCGCGAAGAGCCAGGCCAGGGCGAATACAGCCAGAGATGAAAAAATCGCCAGACTGTAAAGAGCTCTCCTGGCGCTCCGGATGAGCCGGAGGTCATTCCTTGTTATGCCAACGAGCAGCAGAACCATACCGCCGGCGCAGAATGTGAAAGCGAGGATCTGACAGAGTTTACCGAAGGATACCATTAACTACTACGAGGCCTTAATATCCGGACTCTTCTGAATCGTATTTGGAAGGGCACTTGGCAAGGAGCACGGTTGCCTTAAAGGTGTTGCTTTCGTGGTCATAAATTCCCTCCAAAACGACCTCCACTCCAGCTGTAAACGCATCTGGAGCAGGGCCGTTGTATAACGCGTCGATTGTTTTGGTCGTGTCCTCCGTGTCGCTAACGGTGAAGGCAAGGACCAGATCCTTCTGGTTATAATCAATTGTTCCGTCAACCACATTCCCGCTTATTCTGATACTCCTGTCGTTCTCTGATCGGGGGCCGGCAAGTACCTCGCTCACGGTCCAGTAGTAAACGCCTGTTTCCGATATCCCCTGGATCACCAGATAACCCGCTACTGTCAGGACAAGAAGCACGCCTGCTATAGCTCTCCAGTTACGTCTTTTCATGGAAAAGTATCCTCTTTAAAGTCAATATGCGGCCTGTCGGAAGCATTACAGAACACCGGAGAAGGATTCGTATCCGCATTTCCGGAGACTGACCCGGACAAGCCATATGCAGGTTCTTGATTGCCTGAAGAAAAAACTCTCCAGGTGGGAACCATGAGTAATCAGGATAACCTCTGAACCATAATTACTGGTCGCAATGTGAATTGGTTACAAATACCATCCAACCGATTCACCAGAACCAGATATACCAGTTGCCACTATTTATCAAGGTTTTTAAATTGGCCGAGAGCCTAATGGAAAACATCCTCAATAAAGAGGATATTCGTAATGCAGGCTGCTACGACCTGATGATCAGGCCCCGGAGCTAGCCTCGCCGTGAAGATCCATCGTAAAAGCCGCGAACAGGAGTTCGATAGATTCCCGCTGAACCTTCAGGTCATCAAGAAATAGTTTCTGCTTCTCTTCCACAAATTGCCTTGCAAGGGTCCTGTAGTATTCTATCCCCTCGATAAGGTTTTCCTTGAACTCGCGGAAGTACTTTGGCGGGTTAGTGGTGAGATTCAGTTTGAACTTCTCGATCTCGTCCTTCAGGTGGTCTATATTCAGGGAGATTTCCTTGATGAACATGTGTGGCCGGTCTGATCTGGTAAGAAGGGAAAGGCGGCCGTAAATGTGAGATACCATCTCTTCCAGAGTGGCGATCCTTGAAAAATTGATTATCCCCGGTCCGCAGCAGATAGCTGGGGTCACATCTGGATCGATGCCCTTTTTGATTTTGGTTCCGCCTGAAAGGTCACTACAGATGCACGATTTGGCAAGCACCTCAGCCTCTACCCGCGCCAGTTGCTCTTCAGTCAGGTCTTCTTCCTGGATTGCTTCTAGCTTCTGCTTGACATAGAGGCGGGATGAGATGCAGATGGGAGTATCGGAAAACTCTTCGTTGAAAAGAAATCCTGTTCGCCCGTGATTTGTTCTGCAAGGGCTACCCGGTTTTCCCTCCTCAATTCTGGCGCGCCTTGCCTCCTCGCTTGCTGATGACCTGAGATTCCAGAACTGGATCGCCATGGGTGAGCTCTCGCTCAGGTAGACATCCTCTTCGCCGGCACCGACTAGTTTCTCCAGGTGATCGTCATCTACATTGGTCACCTCGGGAACCAGGAGGAATGGTGTTCCCCACCCGGTTCCGTCCACCTTGTAGTAACTATGAAGGAAGTTGTCCTCTTCAAATGTTCCTATACCCCCCTGTACGGTGAGTTTTGTGCAAGGAGGCTCATCGATAGCCGCGTGGCCACTTCTTTCCAGGCCCTTTGAGTACAGGTCAAAAAGTTCCTGGGTCAGCGATTCGCGATTCTGCTTGAACTCCTCCAGGATCGGCCCCAAAAGGTTACCCTTTGTAGCAAAGGCATGGCCGCCGCAATTAAGGCCGGACTCGACCCTGAATTCGGAGATCCACAGTCCCCTTTTTGCCAGAAACTTGCCCTGAACAACTGCCGAGCGGTAGTCACTGACTTTCAGGACGATCTTCTTCTTCAGGTTCCCTGCCTCATTCGGGAAAAAATCATCGAAGTTTGCCGAGTAGCTATACAGTCTTGGATTCAGTCCGGCAGAAAATACTATTGAAGAGGGTAAGTCGCTTTGTGCAAATCCCCTTAGAGCGGACATGGCATTGGCTTGTTCAGCAGGCATTAACTGACCTTTTTTGTATATGTTGCGGTCCAACTTGGTCATGATGTTTGCATCTATGCTGCCTGGTGTCGCCTGAAGTCGAAGTTCGTTCTGGATTTTTTCCTTTGCGTCACGGTCTTTAGTATTCAGCATCGCAAGATACTTGCTTTTCAGTGGGGAATCCGGGAGAAGCTCGTAGTACCGCGTGATCTCGGTCCCTGCTTCGAAGGGTGATGACTGGAGGGCTTTTACCTGACGGTCGAGGATAAGGCCCATGAGGTTCAGATACGCTGTAGTCCTTCGTGCTCTTGCGTCATCGTCCTTTTGAGATATCTCCTCGTAGGGCAATCCCTCTTTTTCACAGTAGTACTTCCTCATCTGCTCGATGAAATCATCGTCAACCAGCGATATGACCGAGGATATGCCGTACCTGCCAACCTTGAGAGGAGAATCAATAGTAAATCCGATACCCAGAATGGGAAGGTGGAAAGTATGCGCGCTGCTATTTTCCGTATTCATAATCCTTTTCTTTTTCCTTTAACCGTAATGAGGAATTTAATTTTATCACATGTTACATTGCCTGATGCGCAATAACACTCAATACTTTTTTGTGATTTGTTAGCACTATATTATAAGGCTGCACGGTACTTCATGCAATACCCATTGGGGGTCAGGCTCTTTCCAGCATGTAAATAACAGTTCATTTGTAGTGTTGGCCAGCTGATATGAGATCCTTTATTGAACACATAATTGGGAATCGGGCCAGAATCAACTATTGGAATAAATCAGGAAGTACATATGTATATAAAGCATGTGTATATACGCCATACTATTGAATGTAAAGTAAAATCAATTCTCATTAGGAGGTGGCTTATGAGACGTTTCATTATAGTCGCTGTGGCGCTCGTCCTGTCGGCGGGCCCAGCCCACGCCAGGACCAAGTTGGTAGCCCTGCCGGAGAGGGAGGCAGTGAATATACGGTTTGACAATCCTGCTGCCACACTCGTGGAGGAGGAAAGAGTGCTTACTCTCCAGGAAGGTGAGAACCTGGTGGATTTTTCCTGGAAAGGGGTCCAGATCGATCCGGATTCCATAAGACTGGCGATCCTCACCCATCCGGATAAGGTCCATCTGCTTTCGGTCTCATATCCACCTGGAGAAGCGGCCCTGGTATGGAGAATTTATTCCGGGGAGCCATTGGAGGAAAAGGTCAGGATCTCATACCTTCTGTCCTATATTGACCGGCTGGTGAGTTACAAGGGTGTAGCGACGAAGGATGAGAAAACACTGGACCTCGAGGCTTTCCTGATACTCCGGAATTTTTCGGGAGAGGACTTCGAAAACGCCGATGTAACCCTGGGCCAGGGAGATCCCTTCACTGGTGATATCTCCCATGAAGAGACAAAGCAGCTGCACTTCCTGTCGGTGGATGGCATGCCGGTAAAAAAGACCTTTACATGGGACGCGTCGAAACTTCCATGGGAGCCAGAGCGCCTGGAGCAAAGCGTTGGCATTCCCGTGCACTACATTATCGCGAACGATAGTGAATCTGGTCTGGGAAAGACCTTGATGTGGGGCGGGAAAGTGCGTGTTTTCCAGGACGATGGGCACGAAAGCACGATCTTTCTCGGCGAGGACAGGGTTGGCCTGACGTCTGTTGGCGAGAAGATGAGGATCTACATCGGTGACAGCCGGGACGTATCTGTTACACAGAAAAAAACAGTGGAAAAGAGGATCAACCTCAGGCCCTCCAGATTCAAGGTGGTGCTCTACGACACTGATGAGAAGATCGAAACAGAGGTGGAGAACTTCAAGGACCAGGC
>DAOVVW010000158.1 GCA_030636965.1 Pseudomonadota bacterium
GGGTTAAATGGTCCACCCTTTTTCAGCCTCTCAGGGAGGTCGGGGTTGGCAAGGTACAGAGAACCGAAAGCGATCAGGTCAGCCCGGTCTCCGGACAGGGCCGATTCCGCCCGCTCCCTGTCATAGCCCCCGTTGGCTATGTATGTGCCGCCGAAAGCTATGTGTATAGCTGTAAAATCGAAGGTTTCATCCAGGCTCAGTTGGTCGCCTATGATCGCCTCCACCACGTGAAGGTAAGCAAACCCGTACCCCGAGAGGGTCTTGGCCACATATGTGAAGGTCTCGGCCGCGCTGGAATCGGACATATCGTTAAAGGAGTTGACTGGACTTATGCGCACCCCTATACGATTGGCATCCCACACCCCTGTCACAGCGTCGATCACCTCGGCGAGGAAGCGTACCCGATTTTCCAGGGATCCGCCGTATTTGTCCGTGCGCTTGTTGGTCCCATCCCGCAAGAACTGATCCAACAGGTAGCCATTGGCGCCGTGTATCTCTACCCCGTCGAACCCGGCCTCCCTGGCGTTAATCGTTGCCTGGACATAGTCCTCAACTATTCCGGGTATCTCATCGGCCTCCAAAGCGCGCGGAGTTGCAAAATCCTGAAGCCCTTCGTAGGTGAACGCCTGACCGGCAGGTTTTATGGCGGAGGGGGCCACTGGAAGTTCTCCTCCGTGGAAGGAAGGGTGCGAGATACGCCCCACGTGCCAAAGTTGGCAGAAGATCACCCCTCCGGCACTGTGTACCGCTTCGGTGACACTCCGCCAGCCCGCTACCTGTTCATCAGTGTGGATGCCCGGGGTCGCCGGATACCCAACGCCCTGGGGCGATATCTGTGAGGCGCAGGTGACGATGAGCCCTCCCGAGGCCCGCTGTGAATAGTACTCGGCGTGAAGGGGTGTGGGAACGTTGCCCTCGCCGGCCCGGTTGCGGGTCATAGGTGCCATAACGATGCGGTTCGCAAGTTCGCTGGGACCTAAATCATACGGAGTAAAGAGGATATCTTGCGGCATGGGGACCTCCTTTTTAGATCCTTGATTGTGATAGGGTCGTAAAAAGTTCACCCATAGCTTTTTACTTGTAGATCCTGGATCTGCGTTCCTGATTAACGATTTCTATACCAGTGTACCGTATTTTCCACCGCACTTTCAAAATTCACCGCCGGATCATAGCCCAGGAGGCGCCTTGCCTTGTCGATGGAGAAGTGGTAATCACGCCCGGCGTTGGAAGCGCGGTAACGGGTGATCATTGGCGGCGAGGAGATTCCCAGTAGAAGGTAGAGTTTTTCCAATGCATACCCGAGGGCATTGGCAACGGCAAAGGGGACTGACAACCTGGGAGCGGGTACCCCCATCGCCACCGCGAACTTCTCGGTGAAGGCCTTCCACGTTATATCAAGCCCATCGGTTATGAAAAAAGCCTCCCCGGCGGCCCGTGGCTCTACACAGGCCACTTCAATGGCATCCACCAGGTTATCTACATAGGTGGGCGCCGTCAGGCACCGCCCACCGCCGACGTAGCCCAGCTTCCCTTTCTCCAGGGCGTCGAGATATGTTTCGATGAAGGTGTGATCGCGCGGCCCAAAGACATTGCCGGGACGTATTGAAGAGATCTCCATCCGGACGGTGCGTGCGAAATCGAAAAGCCAGTTCTCAGCGTCTTTCTTGGTCTCGCAGTAGGGAAAGGCGTTTTTTGCCATGGGCGCCGATTCGGCAAGATGGGAAAATCCCGAAAAGCCGTGGACAGCTGTGGTTCCGATGTGAACAAAACGCTTGACGCCCGCCAGATGAGCTTCCTCGGCCGCATTGCGGGTACCGGTCACATTAACATCGTAAAATCTGTCCAGAGGGGCCCATTCGCTTGCCAGACCGGCCACGTGGACCACCACCTCCACCCCCTTCATGGGAGCGGCAAGACTCTCCCGGTCGGTTATGTCACCAAAGAAAAGCTCCGGGTCCTGACCCTGCAGAAATGTCAGGTCAGAGGTGCGGCGGACGATACCCCGCACTTTGTGGCCGCGGGAGAGGAGGCGCTGTGACAAATGGCTGCCGATAAAGCCGTTTATCCCGGTGATAAGATAAATACCCACTTCAATCCTCCATTCAAACCATCAGTACAAAAAGGTCCACAAGCACGCCAAGGGATGCGTGGAGGATAAACCCGTACCAGAATGAGCGGGTTCGCAGAGCCAGAGCACCGAAAACTACTCCAGCCACGATAGCGCCCATCAGTTCGCCTTCGGGTTTACCGATATGGACAAGGGCTGAGGAGATGGTCTGGATGAGGATGGCGTTAACCCCGCCAAAGGTCTTCTCCAGGCCGAAAAGCAGGAACCCCCTGAAATAGAACTCCCAAGCAATGTAATAGATCAGGACGTAAGCCAGTTCGTACCATACAATCATATCCGGACGTGAAAAAAGGACCCTGGCCATGGGATACTCGGCCATTATCTCGGGCATGGCCGAAGAGATGTATGCTATGGGCAGAATGACAAGTGGAAGTGCAACCACAACGAAAATACTGCCGAACCGCCTGTCACCCAGTCCCCCCCCCAGGTCCCAGAAAGAGGCCTTCATCTTTATTCGAGCGTACAAAGCAGGGATGAGGCCCACAAGGATAAAGAAGGCTGACCACTGGAAAAGAACCGCCAGCATCTCTTCTATCGGATGACCGCCGAATCCGGGGAACCAGTCCAGAAAATGTTCGGCAGCACCGTGAGCGCGGTATATTGACAGCAAAAGAGGGGCTGACAGCAGGATTACGTAAGTGTTGATATGTTTCGGGTCATATCCGATGCGGCGCATAAATCCCACTATTTACCCCTTTCGCTGGCCTGGATCCTGATACAGTTGATCAGATCGAGTACTTCACTGCCCTCTGCGGGGGTTTCCCGCATGAATTCTGTATCGTCGCCGTCAAGCCTGACGGGAAAAGAACCCTCCTCGGCAAACACCTGAACCCGGTCCCTTTCGTTGCCGCCGTAATAGATAATGTACCTGGAAGGAACTGACGGCGTGGCGAAAAGGTTTCCCCTGAAGTCTGAAAAGACGGCATCCTGACCTGCAAGATACATGATCGACTCCATGAGGTCCGACTGCTGAAAATAACCGTCCACCTTGACGCCTGGCTCGCCTGTCTGGCCCAGGATGACCAGGGGTATCCTTGCAGGAGCCTCTTCCCCGTACAGCGCAGTTTCGTCCGGTCTCATCGGGGTCATGGCCCTGTGGTCGCTGGTGATGATGAGCAGGGTGTCTTTCAGAATTCCCTCACGTTCCAGGTTTTCGTAAAACCATCCCAACTGAGCGTCAGCGTAACCGAATACATCCTGTTCCCTGTTCGATCCAGTCCCGGGCTCATGGAACGGATGGTGGGTTGAAACGTTCTCAATGACCAGAAAGTAGGGCTCAGATTCCGGCAGTCCCGGCAGGACATTGTAAACTATGTTCTCGTAAAGAGCTCTGTCCGGGACGGAACGGAACTGGTACCTCTTCATACCCTCATAATAGGGCTGGTCGTTCCCGATGATCTCCTCGAAGCCAACAGAAAGGAGCCACTCGTCTTTGTGGGAAAAGGCCGGATCCCCCGAGGTTATGAACACGGTATGGTATCCCATGTCACCGAGGCGCCGCGGGAGAGAATTTTTCACACCGAAATACCCGTCGAAACCGCCCATTTTCCCCATGGTCCCCAGGTTCGTAGTGGGCAGGGGCGGGACTCCCGCAAGCAAGGCTATCAGACCTCCATCGGTGTTGTAATTGTTGGCAAAAAAGTCCCTGAAGGCGGTACCTTTCTCGGAAATGGCATCGAACCGGGGCACGGTGTTATTTTCCTCCGAGAAAAGCCGTGTGTGGTAAGTGGAAAGAGACTCTACCACCACAAGAATAATGTTGGGGCGCTGGGGAGCTTGTGTTCTCGTGACCACGGCATCCCCACCGCAAGATGAGTAGATGTTATCCTGGATCGACTGCTGTCCATAGTCCCTGCCCAGTCCGTTGGGCGCGTTGATCTCCAGGACATTTCTCACTGCCCAGGCATGGACACCGCTAATATCAGGAATGGCAACACTCAGGATCACCAGAAGGACAGCCAGAGCTGCCAACCCGGCGGACAACTTTGAGGGCAGGTTGA
>DAOVVW010000010.1 GCA_030636965.1 Pseudomonadota bacterium
CATTGATCCGTGAGGGAAGTGAAAACGACGCTTTTCACTTCCCGCGGAGCAAAAAGCCGCTTACGGACTTTTTGCGACCCTAATATAATCACCGGAGGCTTGATGATGGTTAACCCCGTAGCTAAAATATGGATGAACGGTCAGATGGTAGACTGGGCGGATGCAAAAGTCCATGTTCTGACTCATACACTTCACTACGGGTTGGGAGTTTTCGAGGGGATACGTTTTTACGAGACTCCTGATGGTCCCGGTATTTTCCGTCTGAAAGAGCACGTAAAAAGATTGTACGATTCATGTCACATCTGCAGGATCGACGTGCCCTATGACTGGGATACCATCTGGAATGCGCATCTTGATGTGGTACGTGTAAACGGCCTGTCGGACGGGTACATAAGGCCGGTTGTATATCTGAAGGACGGGCCAATGGGTCTGCTCGTCAGGGAAGATCACCCCGTAGGTGTTTTCATCGCCTCCTGGGCCTGGGGCGCCTATCTGGGCGAGGATGGTCTCAAGAAAGGGATAAGCACCAAGATCTCCTCCTTTTCCAGAAATTATGTAAACGCTATGATGAGCAAGGCGAAGATCAACGGTGCGTATGTCAACTCTATCCTGGCAAAAAGAGAGGCCATACAATCGGGGTATGACGAAACGATCATGCTGGACACGGAAGGCTATGTCAGCGAGGGAAGTGGGGAGAACCTTTTTATCGTCAGCGACGGCCGGCTCAAGACAACCCCCCTGACATCAGTCCTTGCCGGGATCACCAGGGATACGGTCATGACACTGGCAGGAGAGCTTGGCTACGAGATCGTCGAAACCAGGTTTACCAGGGACGAACTTTACATCGCTGAGGAAGCATTCTTCACAGGGACCGCGGCAGAGATCACGCCGATCCGCATGGTGGACGACAGAGCTATCGGTGAGGGAGAACCCGGACCCATCACGAAAACCATCCAGGATGTCTATTTCAAGGTTGTCAAGGGACAGGATCCACGTTACCGGGACTGGGTGACGGTTGTCTAGAAAGAGCTCCAAAGGGCCTCCCAAAAAAACACTCTTCCTGATCGACGGCAGCTCATACATCTACAGGGCGTACCACGCCGTCAGGGATCTTTCCACAAAAGAGGGTTTCCCCACCAACGCTATCTACGGCTTCACCAATATGCTGCTGAAGGTCCTAAGGGAGCAGGAGCCGGACTACGTGGCAATGGTGCTGGACTCTCCCGGCCCCACTCATCGCCATGAAATTTTCCCTGATTACAAGGCAAACCGTCCTCCCATGCCCGACGATCTGAGAGTTCAGATACCGCGAATCGAAGATCTTAGCAAGGCCTTCAACATCGCCACACTTCGCCTTGATGGCTATGAAGCTGACGACATCATCGCTACTCTTGTAGACAGATTCTCGGAGGATGTAGACGACATCGTCATTGTTTCCTCAGACAAGGATTTTATGCAGCTTGTCTCGCAGGGTGTGCGGATGCTCGACACCATGAAGGACCGATGGATTGGGATTGATGATGTAAAAGAGCGCTTTGGCGTAGATCCGGAGCATGTACCTGACGTTCTCGCGTTGATCGGTGACTCGAGCGACAATGTGCCGGGCCTTACCGGGGTTGGCCCCAAGACGGCAGGCAAGCTCATATCCCGGTTCGGTGACCTGGAGTCGCTCTTTGAGCACAGTGATGAGATAACCGGAAAGGTTGGTGAAAACCTTTCCAGTGAGGCTGATACGGTAAGGCTCTCTTTTTCCCTTGTTACATTGGACAGGGAAGTGCCCCTGGATGTTACCCTTGACAACCTGTCCATGAAGGATCCGGACGATGAAGCCCTCAGAACTATCTTCAGTGAACTTCAGTTCACGCGATTCTTAAAGGATCTTTCACCCAAATCCTCCCTGGACAGGGAGGGTTACAGGCTGGTGCTGACCGAACATGACCTGTCGGAACTGGTGACAAACCTTGATTCTGCCGGGGTGTTCGCCCTGGATGTGGAGACGGACAGCCGTGATCCCATTATTGCAAACCTGGTGGGCATATCCTTTTCCTGGGAGCAGGGTCAGGCTGCATATATCCCCCTGGCTCACAGATACCTGGGAGTCCCCGATCAATTGGACACAGATAAAGTCAAGGAGGCTCTGTCAACCGTCCTTGCAGATCCGAAGAAGAAAAAGATAGGGCAGAATATCAAGTACGACCTTCAGGTTCTTTCCCGTGCAGGCTGGCCTCTTGAGGGAATAGAGTTCGACACAATGGTGGCCTCTTATCTTGTCAATCCTTCACGGAGATCTCACAGCCTGACGGAGATTGCCGCCGAGTACTTCAATCACACGATGATAAGCTTTAAAGATGTTGCGGGGAGCGGAAAAAAGCAGATCCCCTTCTATGAAGTACATCTGGAAGATGCCTGTGAATACGCCTGTGAAGATTCCGATGTAACCTACAGGGCTGCCGACCTGCTCGGCGCCGAAGTAAAGAACCTTGAATTATCAGATCTTTTCAGGGACGTTGAAATGCCCCTTGTCCAGGTACTCGCCCAGATGGAGTTGGCCGGAATTCTTCTGGACACTGAACACCTGGCCGGTCTTTTCGGGGAAGTTAATGACAAGTTGTCTGCCCTGGAGGGAAAAATACACAGGGAGGCGGGCAGGGACTTCAACATCAATTCGCCGCGCCAACTGGGACAGATCCTCTTCGAAGAGCTTGGGCTACCTGTTATTAAAAAGACGAAGACAGGATATTCAACGAACGCTGATGTCCTGCTCGAACTTTCCGAAAAACATCAGCTTCCTGCCATGGTGCTCGATTACAGGAGCCTTGCCAAGCTCAAATCCACGTATATTGATTCCCTTCCGGGTCTTGTGAATCCAGAGACGGGAAGGATTCACACATCTTTTAACCAGGCAGCTACGGCAACCGGACGGCTGTCGAGTTCAGACCCCAACCTCCAGAATATTCCGGTTCGCACGGAGCTGGGACGAAGGATCAGGGAAGCGTTCATAGCACCGGAAGGCAGTGTTCTTCTCTGTGCCGACTACTCCCAGATCGAGCTGCGGGTTCTTGCCCATCTTTCCCGAGATGAGAGGCTTCTGGCCGCTTTCGGAGAGGACGGAGATATTCATGAACAGACTGCCCGGGAGATCCTGGGTGCCTCCCAAAAGGTTGAACCGGAGCTCAGAAGGCAGGCAAAGGTCGTTAATTTCGGGATAATCTATGGCATGAGTGCCTTCGGGCTGGGAAAAGAACTTGGGATCCACCCCAAGGAAGCGGCTGATATAATCAGCAGCTACTTTGAAACCTACAGCGGAGTGAAGGAGTACATTGACAGAACTCTCGCCCAGGCTGCGGAAACAGGATATGTTACGACGCTGTTCATGAGAAGGCGTTACCTGCCTGAACTGGGATCGTCAAACCCCAATATCAGACAGCTTGCCGAAAGAATGGCTGTCAATACTCCCATCCAGGGAACGGCGGCGGATCTTATCAAGATAGCCATGCTGCATATCCAGGACCAGTTGAAAAAGGAACTCCCTGAAGCCATGATGCTCCTGCAGGTCCATGACGAACTTGTCTTTGAAGTACCCGAAGATAAAACGGAGCAGGTTACCGGGATTGTCCGTCCGGCCATGGAAGGTGTTATGGAGCTTGCTGTACCTCTTGTTGTGGATATCGGGATTGGGAGGAATTGGACCGAAGCGCACTGATCGTCCTACGGACGGTCCAACGCCCAACGACCAAGGTCCAACGTTAATAACGTTAATATGGATAACAATGGGCATTTTGGCTGGGGCCATAAAAACAATCTTAGAAAGTTGAAATTTTCTCAAAAGTAGAATTTATTTGTTTTCAACATTAAACGTTGAACGAAACACATAATCGCAAATTGACCATACTTAACCGCTTATGGTAAATAACAATATGCCTCTCCGGGAGATCCGGTCATGTTTTGTCACCGGTGGGACGGGCTTTATTGGAAGTCATCTGGTCGAATTTCTGCTCAACAGGGGTATTCAGGTCAGATGCCTGGTCCGTGATCCGGTCCGACTTGGGTGGCTCAAGGGTCTTCCCATTGAGCTGGTAAAGGGCGATCTCGGATCAAGGAATGCTCTTGAAGAAGGTGCTTCCGGTGTAGATGCTGTATTCCATCTCGCCGGTACGGTCGCGGCCGTAGATCGGAAAGAATACTTCAAAGTTAACGCTGAGGGCTGTAGAAACCTGGCTGAGGCTACGCTCAAAAAGAACCGGAGCGTAAAGATATTTATCTACGTTTCCAGTCTTGCCGCAGCCGGACCAAGCAGGCCGGGATCATCAGTAAGTGAGGATGAGGAGCCGCATCCTGTAAGTCACTACGGAAGGAGCAAGCGGGATGGGGAGAGACTTCTAGCCGGTTTTGAGGGTTTACCACTGGTTATTGTCAGGCCTTCTGCTGTTTATGGGCCCAGGGATAACGGGAGCCTCATGTTCTTTAAGATAGGTATGACGGGTCTGTTTCCGGTGTTTAACGCAGCTGCCGATATCAGCCTGATAAATGTTCATGATCTCGTAAGGGGAATAACTTCAGCAGCTGAAATGGGCAGTTCAGGTTCGATATACAACCTCTCCGATGAGAGGACAGTAAAAATAGCCGACCTGCCTGGTATAATCGGCAGAGCTCTGGGAGTGAGGGTGAGAGGGGTATCTGTACCTGCCTGCCTTGTCCGGACAGCAGCACTGCCATTCGAGGTCAAGGGAAGGCTCACAGGCAGGATGCCCATCTTCAATTTGCAGAAGGTAAATGAACTGACTGCGACCGGCTGGGCATGCAGTACCGAAAGGGCAGGCGCGGAGCTTGCATTCAGGACGGAAGTGAAACTGGAGGATGGTTTTAAGGAGACGGCCCAATGGTATATGGAACACGGATGGCTTTGATGAGAGAGGGAGGAGAATAGATGGGGATATTTGATAAGTGTAAAGAATATGACGATCCCCAGAAAATAAGGGATGTTGGATTATATCCGTACTTCAGGGTGATTCAGTCCCAGCAGGATCCCGAGGTAATAATTGACGGGAAGACGGTCGTGATGTGTGGCTCCAACAACTACCTGGGCCTGGCATCCCATCCGAAAGTCAAAGAGGCAGCTGCACAAGCAGTACAGAAGTACGGAACCGGCTGCGCCGGGTCAAGATTTTTAAACGGGACCCTGGACATCCACGTGGAGCTGGAGGAAAAACTTGCTGATTTTTTCCGCAAGGAGGAGGCTCTTGTCTACGCTACCGGGTATCAGACAAATCTGGGCGTTATTTCAACGCTGGTGGGCAGGGGAGATGTGGCTTTGAGCGACCGGCAGAACCACGCCTCTATTGTCGATGGATGCCGGCTGAGTTACGGATCACTAAAAAAATTCAAGCATAACGACCCTGAAGATCTGGAAAGACTACTTGAAAACGAAAAAGACAGGGACAAGCTTGTTATTGTTGACGGCGTGTTCTCCATGGAAGGGGATATAGCCCCCCTGGGAGATATAGTTGCGCTGAAAAAAAATCACGATTTCGGGATAATGGTTGACGACGCCCACGGCATAGGGGTTCTCGGAAAAACAGGCAGGGGATCAGCGGAACACTTTGATGTAGAAGACGATGTAGAAGTGATAATGGGCACCTATAGCAAATCCCTTGCTACGATCGGCGGATTTGTTGCCGCCTCAAGTGATATCATCGAATATCTGAAACATATCAGCAGGTCCATGATATTTTCCGCCAGCCTGGCGCCGGGCATGACAGCGGCAGTAAGCGCAGCATTGGACATCATCGACCAGGAGCCTGAGAGAAGGGAACAGCTGTGGAGAAACACTCACAAGATGATGGAGGGTTTCACCTCCATGGGGTTCGATATTGGCGATTCGGCTACGCCCATCATACCGGGAATAGTGGGAGATGATCTGTTGGCCTTCAAATTTGCCATCATGCTTCAGGAGGAAGGAGTCTTTGCCAACCCGATTCCACCTCCTGCAACACCACCGGGCCGTGCCCTCATCCGAACAAGCGTTATGGCCACCCACACGTTTGAGCAGCTGGACCGTGTTCTGGAGGCCTTCGGCAAGGTGGGCAAGGCGGTAGGGGTTATTTCATAGTCCAAAGACCAACGACCAATGTCCAACGTGGGGCTGATATAAGGGTCCAACGTCCAGCGTGGGAATAAACTATGAGCATCAAGATAGTTGAGGCGGAAAAGGGCAAGGTCTTCAAGGACTTCATAAATCTGCCCTGGACTCTGTATCGTGGGGATCCCTACTGGGTACCGCCTCTGAAGAAGGACGTATCAGGACTTCTCTCCATAAAACATCCCTTTTACAGGAACGCCCAGCGAAAAATATTTGTCTGCTACAAAAATGAGCGGCCAGCCGGCCGGATCGTGGGCATCCTGAACAACGCTCATAATGAGATTCATAATGAGAAGACCGGTTTTTTCGGATTCTTTGAATCGATACCTGATCAGGAAGTTGCATCGGCCCTGTTTGCTGAGGCAGAAAGCTACCTTGTTGAGAACGGTATGGAGGTCTCCAGAGGGCCCGTAAATCCAAGCATGAATGAGGAGTGCGGCTTGCTGGTTGACAACTTCATGTCTCCCCCGTTCATCATGACGCCCTATAATCCGCCCTACTATTCGGACCTGATCGAAGGAGCGGGCTACAGCAAAGCCAAGGATCTTTTCGCATACTATTTCAATGTCGGCCAGCGCCTACCTGACAGGCTCGCGCGTCTCGCAAAGAAGATAGAACAGCGGGAGAAGGGCCTTACGGTCAGATACCTTGACATGAAGAATTTCGACCATGACCTTGAGATGGTCAAGACTATCTACAATGAGGCGTGGGAAAAGAACTGGGGTTTTTTCCCAATGACCGATGAAGAGATCAACTACATGGCAAAAAATCTCAAACCCATCGTTGATCCTGAAAAAATTGCTTTTGCTTTTATTGACGGTGAGCCAGCCGGTTTCCTGATGGCCCTGCCCGACTATAACCAGGTATTGCGGATCCTCAACGGCAGACTGCTCACCTTGAGGTTGATCAGAGCCCTTAAAGCGGCGAAAGAGATAAAGACCGCCCGGGTCATGATACTGGGAACCAGGGAGAAGTTCAGGAAAAGAGGTATCGAGGCTCTCCTTTTTGCCCTGCTCTGGCAGAAGGGGATCGACAGGGGTGAGAAATACGGGGAGTTTTCGTGGACCCTGGAGGATAATACCCTGGTCAACGAGACCGCTATGAAGATCTTCGGGGCAACCCGCTACAAAACCTACCGAATATACGACAGGGAACTTCGGAATAGCTGATGTCCACAGCAGCTGTCCAGAGAGAGGTTCCCAGAACCTTTTTTCATGTCCTCGGCGGTATATTCCTGGCAATTATCGGGTATGTTCTCCAGAGTCCGACTAATAAAATAGTCCTGGGGGTCTTTTTACTGACATCCTTTACTGTAGACACTGCAAGGCTTTACAGCCAGGGATTCAGCAGACTGATCCAACCCGTCCTGGGGCCTTTCATTAGACCCTCCGAAGCGACCAAATTCACCGGAGTGCTGGCATTCAACGGTGGTTTTTTCCTTGCATTTCTGTTGTTTTCAAAGCATGTGGCGCTGGCTTCGGTTATTCCGCTGATCGTAGGAGACAGGGCTGCGGTTCTTGCCGGAAAGGGCTTCGGTCGGATAAGGATAGGGTCAAAGACACTGGAAGGTTCCCTTGCATGTTTGCTAGTAACTATTCTCGCCTATCTATTCTTGCGAAAAATGTGGCCTTCCCTGCTGCCCTTCGGCACAATTATCTTGATTGTTGCAGCCGTGGTGGGCACCCTTGCCGAAATGCTTCCACGACCCTTCAACGACAACCTTACAATACCGCTTACAGTGGGTTTTTTTCTGGTTGTATTTGCCGGATAACCATCTGACACTCTCAAGCACATGAACGAAGTCAAACACAACATGATGAAGAAGGCATTCACTGATGCCTTACCCATTATACTGGGATACATACCCATGGGCGCGGCCTATGGGATCCTTGCCAGACAGAGCGGAATGGGTCTATTCACGGCGATATTCATGTCAATTGTTGTATTCGCAGGGGCAAGCCAGTTCATTGCAGTGGGATTGCTTTCAGGGGGAGCTACAGCCTTCGAGGTGGTACTTGCGACATTCTTCGTGAATCTGAGGCATGTTCTGATGAGTGCCTCCCTTTCACCCTTTTTCAGGAAGGTGAGCCGGCGGATAATACCCTTTATCGCATGGGGTGTGACTGATGAGACATATGCCATTTCCATAGGGAGGTACCACAACGATGAAGTGGACCACAGATACAGCCTGATCCTCCACTATACAGCCTACGCCAGTTGGATTACCGGTTCTGTCCTCGGTGCGTTGGCAGGTTTTCTCGTTCCAGCAGCCCTTCAGAGCAGCCTGGAGTTTGCCCTCTACTCAATGTTCGCAGGCCTGGTGGTTCTCCAGATATCGGACAGGCTCCTTCTCCTGGTAGCTGTTGCCGCAGCAGCGATGTCGATCCTGTTTTCGTTCTTTATGGGCGGGACCTGGTACATCATAACTGCCTCGCTTTTGGGGGCGACGTTGGGGCTTATTCTGGAAAGTTTTCTCACCACAGAGCCACAGAGGACACAGAGTTAGACTGGGGGTTCACCACGGAGGCACCCTTCGGCAAGCTCAGGGCAGGCGGAGGACACGGAACACAAGTATCGGAGTAACGGCGTATCGGGGTTTACTCCCCTCCCCAGGCGGGAGGGGAACATAAGGGGAGGGGGCAATATTTGATGGTTAATGGTTTGCTGGAAACAGGAAACTGAATACGAATGGGAGATATGAGTTGTTAATTGTTGGTTGTTGGTTGACGTTGGACATTGGACATTGGACATTGGACTCCCAGGAAGATGAATGTGGAGACTGAGCGACTAATATTCATCTTCCTGGGCATGGCCGCTGTCACATACTTCCCGCGGCTGATTCCCCTGGTAGCGCTATCGAGAATCGAGCTTCCCAGGGTGATTATGCGTTGGCTCGCCTACCTGCCGGTCGCTATCCTTTCGGCCCTCATCTTTCCCGGGGCGATCCAGAGGGCCGGCGCTATAGATGTCAGCCTTGGCAACCCTGGGATATGGGCTCTTTTAGTAAGCTTCGGTGTAGCCATAAAGACCAGAAACCTGATCCTGACTGTTGTGGTCGGAGGGGTGGTTATGTATCTGCTTCAGTTGATATGAGCGGGTCCAATACCCAAAATCCAGGAACAAGACGCGTAATGCGTGATGCGTTGTCAGTGGAAATTGGAAATTGGACACATACCATTCACTACTCATTTAAAACCATTCCAATGCCTAATGTTCCAATTTCTAATGCCCTAATGTCTAATGTTCTACGCGAACACTCCTGCCTTCTGCCTGTTTTATACCCCCATACCTCGGACTCCTGAAATGCTGTTCATGAATAGATCCCGGATTTCGGATCAGTATCGCTGTCTTGTTAAATGGATCTTTGATAATGGCGGATCGGTGAGGGGTCTCGTTGAAGTGTCACAGGAGATGATATATAGTGAGACGTGAATATGGTCGTAAAAAGTCCATCCGTGGCTTTTTACTCTGCGGAAAGCGAAAAGTGTCATTTCCGCTTTCCTCACAAATCAATAACTTGCACTGCAAGTTATTGATTTGGGCGCCCCTCAATGGGCGCAATGATGGCAAGTTAATTCAGGCGTTAAGGATCGGGAATGGTGAAGAAGAAAAAGCCGAAGGAGAGAAGAAAGAGCGCTCGAACACAGATACTGGCCGATGTAACATTCGTTTGCGAAGATCAAACCCATAACGGCCAGATGCTGAATGCTTCAGGAGGCGGAGCCTTTATAGAAACCAGAAAACTGCCTGAAGTGGGTTCTGTTATTGAGATAAAATCCAGCTTCCCGGGAATGGATCACACATCTACCGTTTTTGGCAGGGTATTATGGACAAGAGCGACTGGTGATTCTGATGGTCCGGCCGGGGTGGGTATAGAATTTGTAGAGGGGGGAAGTTAGTGCGCTGACCTGAACTGTCAACGGACGTGACTTGGGGGCCTGTTATTTACAGATAGTCTTTCCTGATACTGCGGAAAGCATGAATTCTTCTCTACATTTTTGGACAATGAGATGGTCGTAAAAAAGTCTATCCGTGGCTTTCTATGACACTGTCAAAATTGATGACTTCTTGCGAAGTCGTCAAACAATATTGCGGAATATAATATCTACAAGTTCGTCTATATCAACGGGTTTTTCCAGGTAATCCACAAATCCATTCTTCATTACTTCATTTCTTCTGTAGGTGTTTACAAAGGCTGTAAGCGCTACAATTGGGATGTGGCCCGTCCTTGTGTCGTTCTTGAGGCGTTTGGTAGCTTCGATGCCGTTTAGGCCCGGCATCATCAGGTCCATGAGAATGAGATCCGGAATTTCATCCTGGGCAATTGCGACTGCACCCTCGCCATCGACGGCAGTAGTGATCTCAACCTCCAGGTTCCTTGTAAGCATGTCGTTCAGGACCCAGAGAACATCCGGATTGTCATCGACCAGTAGAACTCTACGCCCCTTGAGCATGGCTTTCTTGTCAATTGTTTCAGCCAGCGATTCCATGGCACTCCCCCCATGAATTTGGTTACACTATAATACAGCAATATCATATTTATTAAAAGTGTTGTATTTAGACTCAGTAGTAGCTCTGTTGGGAGTTTGG
>DAOVVW010000185.1 GCA_030636965.1 Pseudomonadota bacterium
AAGGGGCGATCGAGGTATTAAGAGAAGCAGACCTGCTGTGAGCTATAAGCGTTTACACCTCTCCCTTGATGGGAGGGGCAGGGGGAGGGGGTAGTATACCCCCTCTCCTCGGTCCTCTCCCGCCAGGCGCCTTCGCATAAAGCTACGTCGTCCCAAGGGGGAGAGGAAGTGTACGCTTATGAAACAGAAACGGAGTTAAATTGACCACATCACACGCTATAAAAATAAAGGACCTAAACTACACCTACCCCGACGGTACGAGCGCCCTGAAGGGCGTGAGTTTCAACATGGGTAAAGGCGAGAAGGTTGCCCTCATCGGCCCCAACGGAGCGGGGAAGTCCACCCTCATCCTGCACCTGAACGGAATAATTTCGGGAGGTAGTGGACAGGTGTTCGTTCAGGGGCAGGAGGTGTGCAAGAAAAACCTCAAGGCCGTCAGATCCATGGTCGGCATCGTGTTTCAGGATCCCGAAGATCAATTGTTCTCTCCCACAGTATTTGATGATGTGGCCTTCGGCCCCCTGAATATGGGGATAGCCGAAGAAGGGGTCAGGGAGCGTGTCGCCCAGGCCCTGGAGGACGTACGCCTGGCGGGATTCGAGGAACGGTCTGCTCACCACATGAGCTACGGTGAGAAGAAAAGGGCGGCCCTTGCCACAGTTCTGTCCATGAGACCCGACATTGTTGTCCTGGATGAACCCTCCAGCAATCTGGACCCGGCCAACCGCAGGCAGGTAATCGAACTCCTGTCTTCAATGGACAGGACGATGCTCATAGCAACCCACGACCTGGAGCTCGCCCTTGATGTGTGCACGAAGGGGATTCTTCTGGACTCCGGGAAAATCGTGGCGGCGGGCGGCCTTGATGACATTCTCGGGGACGAGTCCCTTATGACAGGCCACAACCTTGAGGTCCCTCTTTCCGTAAGATCGGGTTTCAGGAAGGATGGACAATGAGAAACTTAAGGCCCGTATTCCTGATAGTTCTTATGTTCTCATCTGTCCTCGGAGCTGTGTCATGTCAGAAAACCGCTTCTGTGCCTGCCGGCGAGGCAACCAGCGCGGAGGCGCCGGTTATCCGCATGGGATTCATGATCTGCGACAGCCTGGAGGAAACTAAAAAGAGGTTCGAACCTCTGACCAGATACCTGTCCGAAAAGACCGGTATTGCCATAGAGGCGGTCTACCTGAATACCTTTGATGTGCCGGAGGCCTTTGAAAACAGGAAGATCGATATTACCCATACGAACTCGCTACTTTACGTAATGATGCACGAACAGGGTTTAAGGGCCCTTGCAGGTGAAAAGCGCGGCGAGATGGGCTTTGCCTCGGCAGGCGGCATAGCCGTCCGGGCCGACAGTCCCATAAAAACGCTCAAAGATCTTGTGGGAAAGAGGATGGTCTTCGGTCCCATGATGGCGCCCATGGGCTATATGACTCAATATGAACTCCTGCTTGACGCGGGGATAGACCCTGAAACCGACCTCGACTATTACGCTATCCCGTGGGGTGCGTATAAACATGAGAAGGTAGTCTACGGTGTGTGGATGGGAGCCTATGATGCCGCTGCCGTCCCCCTTCTGGATATAGAGTTCATGGTGAGGGACAGGAAGATAGGTGCCGATGACCTGCGACTGATAGCAAAGGGAGATCCCATCCCCTACTGTGTCTTTGGCGCCGCGCCCTGGGTTGCGCCGGATATTGAGAACAGGATCCGGTCAGCACTGCTTAATATCACTCCTGCTGCGGTTGTTTCGGTGGAAAATGAGATCCTGTCTGTTTTGAAAGCTGCTGATGTAGATGGATTCGTACCGATAGAGGATTCAGATTTTGAAAGGGTGAGGGAGATGGCCAGGAAAACCAATATGCCGCCGTATCAGGTGTATTAATTAGTTGTTGGTTGTAAGTGGTTAGTTGTTAGTTAACTGGAGATTGGAAATTAGATATTGGAAATTGGATTTAGAACATTGGAGCATTAGAAATTAGAGTATTAGATTGTTTATCTTCACCCCTCCCTTGACGGGAGGGGTAGGGGTAGGGTGATAGTATACCCCCTCTCCTCGGTCCTCTCCCGCCAGGGGAGAGGATGGGTTCTGAAACCCAGGCCCAGGTTTTCCTCTGTGTCCTCTGTGGCTCTGTGGTGAAAAATCTTTGAACGTTGGACGTTGGACATTGGACGTTGGACAGGGGTCAAAACATTGACCAAAAAAGCCGACAGAATAGCTGAAATAGCGATCATAGTTCTTCTCGTATTGACGGGATTTCAATTTATACCGGGCCGGACTCCTGCATCTGAAGCTTCCATCGATGTGCTGGCCAGGGCAAAGGCGGTATCCATGAGTCCGGTCCAGCTTGAGTCTTTCAGAAAAGAACTGGATCAAGTCAGGCTCGTGGTAGACAGCAACGGCGACGCATCCACTTTGCTGGAAGCACTTGAGGAAAAATATTCCGGACGGCATGAAGTCTGGTCCCTTGGAGGGCGTCATGCCGAGGCTGCCGGGAACGAGCCTGAAGCTCTCTTGCGCTATGCAAGGGCGGTGCGCCTCCATCCCGACTATCTTGATGAGGGGTCCGGGGACTTCCTGGGTACCCGCATAGAGCGGCTTAACGATTTGGCCTTCAAACGCCTTACCGGGAAAAAGAAATCGGCCGGCCTTACCAGAGGGGAAACTGAAACTCTCAAGGTCGTTTATTTTCTTCGACGCCGCTTCGCCGGAGGATGCGAATGAAATGGGCCAGAGGCGATGGCCTCCTCATCGCTGCCAGCGGTCTGAGCCTCGGAATATTTGGCGCGGCGCTGGCCTTTTGGGGAAACCCGGCTAATTCGGGGATCTGCATATCGTGCTTTATGGAGAACCTTGCCGGAGGGCTTGGGCTTCATGGCAACAGCCGTATGGCCTATCTCAGGCCCGAACTGGTTGGCTTCGTTGCCGGCGCTTTCCTGATGGCCCTTGCGGGCAGAGAGTTCAGACCGAGAGCGGGCAGGTTGCCCGTACAGGGATTTATTCTGGGTGTCTTTCTAATCGTCGGATCCTCTGTATTCATGGGGTGTCCCATCAAGATGATGCTCAGGCTCGGCGCGGGAGACACATCCGCCCTGGCAGGAATCGCAGGTTTGGCCGCTGGGGTTTTTGTGGGAGTTCGTTTTTTAAGATCCGGCCTGGACCTGGGGGACGAAACCGCGCCCTCATCAAAGCTTCAGGGGATGATCTTTCCACTGCTCTTTATCGGTTTGTTCCTCGTTTCAATAGCAGCTCCGGGAACCCTTATAAGAGGAGTGACCGGTCCCGCGTCTCAGGCTGCGCCGGTGGTTGTGTCTCTTACTGCCGGGCTGGTTATTGGAGTTCTGGCCCAGAGATCCCGGTTCTGTGTGACAGGCAGTTTTTCGAATCTGTTTCTTGCGCGGGACACGAGCCTTTTAAAAGGGCTTGTACTTCTCCTCGCGTCGGCAACTGCGGTTAATATCTATCTGGGACTGTTCCGGCTGGGTATGATGGATCAGCCAGGTTCTCACCCGGACCATCTGTGGAACGCCATTAGCATGCTCCTGGTAGGTTTTGCATCTGTCCTTGCGGGCGGATGTCCCTTCCGCCAGCTTGTGCTGGCAGGTGAAGGGACAGTTGACGCATCAGTTGTTATAGCGGGCATGTTGATGGGGGGAGGCATTGTACACCAGTGGCAGATAAGCAGCACATCCGCGGGACCCACCCCTGCCGGTAAGTTAGCGGTCATCCTGGGACTGGCTTACTGCTTTGCCATGGTTCGTTTCAGCCGAAGGGAGGGGTAATGACCGGGAATCTTTTGAGGAATCCGGA
>DAOVVW010000079.1 GCA_030636965.1 Pseudomonadota bacterium
AGTGCATAGAAATTGGAGATTGGTTCCACTAATCACTAATTACCAATCACTAATTACGATCTTGGATCCATAACTAGAAACCAGAAACTGGAAACTGCACTTAAGGAGGCACGGCATGAAGGTTAAATGGACATTACTGCTCATCATTTCTCTGGTAGTAACGGTGGGTTTGTCCTCTCAGGCAATGGCCGTGAGTAAAGATGATGGAAGGCCTGACGGGGGAGTGCTGAACTACGGCGAGTACGGCAGGCCTGCCACTCTCGATCCCATCACCAGCAATGACATGATCTCGCTCCGGATAAGCGAGCTGGTGTTCAACGGACTGGTGGGTATCAACGAGAGGCAGGAGATCGTTCCGGAGCTTGCCAGCCGATGGGACATAGCCGATGGTGGGAGCACCTATACCTTCTACCTGAGGGAGGGCGTGACCTGGCACCCCAGGGAGGGTGAAGAACCCCGGTCCTTCACTGCCGATGACGTCACCTTCACTTACGACATCATGATGCACCCGAAGACGATCACGCCACTTAAGGTGAGATATGAATTCATCGAGAGTATTGAGAAGCTGGATGACCTAACGGTGAGATTCAAGCTCAAGAGACCAATCCTGAATGCCCTGGCCAAGTTCAGCTTCAAGATCATCCCTTCACACGGACCGGCCAATTCTTCGTTCCTCACACGGAGCGATCCTTTCGTGCACAAACCCATCGGAACCGGTCCCTTCATGATAAAGAGCATCACCTCGGACCGTGAGGTAATCCTGGTGGCGAATGACGATTATTTCAGGGGACGGCCCCATATAGACAGGTTCGTAAGCAAGCCTTTTGCGGACCAGAACATCATGTCTCAGGCCCTGATGTTTAATGCTATCGACATGATAGTCCTTGTTAATCCCCGGAGCATACCGGAGATCCAGGGTGACAGGCGCTACGTTCTCCAGCCCTATAACGCCCTTTCGTATTCTTTCTTCGGTTACAATCTCAGAAATCCTCTCCTTGCCGACAAACGTGTGAGACAGTCTTTTGCCCACGCATTGAACAGGCAGGAGATGCTTGACTCTTTCTTTAACGGACAGGGAACAGTTATTTCGGGCCCCTTCGCCCCGGGAAGTTGGGCCTACAACCTTGATGTCATGCCCCCGAAATATGATCCGGGAAAAGCAAGAGCCCTCCTTGAAGAGGCCGGCTTCTCCATGGGCCCGGACAGCATCATGGAAAAAGACGGGGATCAGCTCTCCTTTACCCTGAAAGTACCCATTGAAAAGGAAAGTGAGGCTGTCAAGCGAGTGGTGCTGGCATTCAAGAGCTACCTGAAAAAAGTCGGTGTGGACATCAGAGTGGAATTCGAGGAGTGGCTGTCCTGGAAAGAAGATGTCTTCCTGGACCATGACATGGATATTATTTTTGCTTCATGGGTTTTCGATGATTCTGCGGATATTTCATCCCTCTTTCACTCCTCGGAGATTGGTCCGTGGAAGAACAATTTCGGTGGCTATTCAAACCCGGTTGTGGACAGCCTGATCGTGGAGAGCAAGCTGACTCTCGACCATGAGAAACGCAGGACGATCTACAAGAAACTCCACGAGATGCTTGCCGATGAGAGCCCCTACACCTTCCTGTGGACACTTACAAATTACGCAGCCTACCACAAGAAGGTCAGGCATATGGCGATTCACCCGTATAAGTTCTTCTCCTTCGCCGACGACTGGTATATTCCAAGAGAAGATCAGAAGTAGAACTTTTAACCCGGGAGGCCACACGATAACTGAAAATATCCGCATATGAAGTTCACTTCCATAAGGCCGATAGCTTTCACCCTGGCAAGAGAGTTGGTGATTACCGCGCTCCTTCTTGTCGGCGTAAGCTTTGTGGTCTTCGTTATCCTGTACTCAGCTCCTGGAGATCCCTTTGCCCTCCTGCTCCAGGGACAGGTAAGCGCAGTCCAGAATAGTGGCATACACGATTCCCTTGGCGTACCCACAACCTGGTACGGTCAGTACCTCTCCTGGCTGGGCAATATCTCCACCGGAAATTTCGGCACTTCGATCCGCACAGGCCTTCCTGTACTGGCCGAGATCGTCAGGGTCGCTATCAACACCCTTTACCTGACCATAGGCGCCATGTTGATCACACTGGCAGTGGCGATACCCATCGCCCTTATGTCCGCCAGACAGGGAACCACAGCTGTCACCTGGCCCCTTACAATTTTCGCCTACGTGATCTCGGCCCTTCCTGTATTCTGGCTGGGTTATATCGCTATCTACATCTCCACTCACAAGTTCGGCTACTTCCCCATCACAGTGGGCTATTCCTCCTCGAAGAGTCTGGGTTTTATTCCCTTCCTCCTGCCTATAGCAGTTCTTGGACTGGGTAACGGCACGATCAGCGAGGTGGTCAGATACCTGCGTGAGGAAATGGAGAGGGTCTTTGCGGAAGACTACATCCGAACAGCCGTTGCCAAAGGCGGTTCCATCTGGAAACACTCCTTCAAGGAGGGATTCCTCATACCAATCACCCAGATAATAGCCTCCAAGATCCCCTTTATTCTAGGTGGAGCGGTCGTGGTGGAACAGGTCTTTAACTGGCCTGGAATGGGGAGGATGGCGTGGCAGGCGGCCCAGGACAGGGATTATCCGATAATAATGGGTGTCGTTATCCTGGCTGCAGTTATAGTCCGGATGGGGAGCCTTCTCCAGAGGGTGGTTTACGTAATGGTCAACCCGAGGGCATCACAAGAGTAAGAGGACCAATAGACAAATGCGTAAATACAGGCAGGAATCAATAAAGGTCGTTGATTTTTCTGATCTGCCGTTCTGGAAAAAAACGGACAGGAAAGACCTCATCTATGTCGGATACGGCCTGATAATACTCACCCTGGTTGTGGTCTCCTATATCCTTGGTGCGCTCCAGTTCCTGCCCCACGATCCCCAGGAGATCAACATGGACCTGCTTATGGCGCCTCCAGGGACTGCTGGTCACATTCTGGGCACTGACTTCATGGGCAGGGACATCCTCTCAAGGCTCATACTGGGCATCCAGGCTTACTTCCTCCCGGGGCTCCTCGCAATAACGATCGCTCTGGTTTTCGGAACCTTCGTGGGTATTCTTTCAGGATACTGGGGCGGGCACATCGATACCGTGGTCAATTATTTCTCCAACCTGGTGGACTCTTTTCCCCGACTAGTCATAATTCTGCTGGTGGTAGCAGCCTTCAAGCCATCCATGTTCTTCATCATGATCGTGGTAGGCATTACCAATATACCAGTGGTAGGTCTCCTCATAAAGGACAAGGTCCTTTTCCTGAAACAGAAGAATTATATTGAAGCTGCCACTGCGCTTGGGCTCAGCAACCGGGTGATAATCCTGAAGCACATACTCTGGTACAACTGCCGATCGGTCCTGATCATACAGGCCACCCTTGGCCTGGCGGAGGCCATACTTATCGAATCGAGTCTGAGCTATCTGGGATTCGGGGTCCAGGAACCTGTACCTTCCTGGGGAAATATGGTCCAGGCCGGGTCCAACTACCTCATGCAGGGCAATTTCTGGCCTTCAACTGCTCCGGCCCTGGCTATTCTATTTACAATAATGGGCCTACACCTGTTGGGTGATGGTCTCAACAACATCCTTGAATGGAAGAGGGGTTCGTGAGCGAAAATACCGTTCTAAAAATACAGGACCTCAGGACCTACTTCTTTTCAAGGAGTAAACAGGTCTTCATAAGGTCTGTAGACGGTGTAGACCTCCAGGTCAACCGCGGCGAGACCCTGGGTATTGTAGGTGAGTCCGGCAGCGGCAAAAGCGTAACCGCACTTTCCGTTACGGGACTCGTCACAGCCGAACCCGGGGTAATAACAGGAACCATTGAATTCACATCCAACGGTGTAACCAAAAACCTGCTTCAAGGACTGGAAGACTTTGTGACTTTCGAGACCGTAGACGGCAGGATCATGACGTTGGAAAAGGACAATCGCGGCTGGCAGAAGAACGTGGATCGCCTCGTACACCGCATCAGGGGTCAGGAGATATCCATGATATTCCAGAATCCCAGGGTATCCATGAACCCGTTTATGACCATCGGCAAGCAGATAACAGAGTCCATTATGCTCAACACCGCCATAAAAAACGCTGCCGAGGCTACTGACAAGGCACGATACTGGCTGGAACAGGTCAAGATCGACTCTCCCAACCTCCGCCTGGAAAATTTTCCATACGGCCTTTCGGGGGGCATGTGCCAGAGGGCGATGATCGCCATGGCCCTTTCCAGTGAACCCTCTCTCCTCATTGCCGATGAACCCACTACCGGCCTGGACTCCACCATTCAATCGAAGATCGTGGACCTGCTGGTGGAGCTCAAGGAGCAGGTTGGCGTAACAACAATGCTCATAAGCCATGACATAAATATTATTTCTCGACTGGCGGACAATGTGGCGGTGATGTACGGGGGTTCAGTGATGGAATCAGGCCCGGTAGAAAGGATCCTTGCAAAAGACGATGAGTACAAGCACCCCTACACCGCTGCCCTTCTGGAATCCATACCCGACGAAGAGCATATAAAGCTGAAAGGTCACCTGAAGGCCATAGAAGGAGATGTTCTGGATACCGTCAACATACCGGATGGCTGCAGATTCTATTCACGGTGCAACCGGGTGCACGCTAAGATCGAGGATAAATGCAGGCACACTGAACCCGACCTGAGGGAAATATCTGAAGGAAGGCTTATCAGATGTTGGCTTTACCTTAACTGATGGAAAAACCGGAGGAGAAGAGCATTACTGTTTCACGAACGATCCTGGAAGTTGAAGATCTAAAGAAACACTTCACCCAACGCAGAGGGCTTCTGTCTGCCTTCCGGGAGGACGAAAGCGTCATACCTGCCGTGGATGGTGTGAGCTTCTACATCAGGGAAAACGAGACCATGGGTCTTGTAGGTGAGTCGGGATGCGGCAAGACGACGGTCGGGAGAGCAATACTGAGGCTGACTCCCCTTACCTCAGGAAGGGTGATCTTTGACGGAAATGATATTACAGATCTGCCCGCAGACAAGTTCCTGGACGTCAGGAAGCAGATGCAGATGATATTTCAGGATCTTGACGCGGCACTTAACCCGAAGATGCGTATCCGCGCGATCCTGAAGGAGGCGACCACCGTTTTTGGCAGGCCCAGTGATGCTGAGGTAGACCGAAGAATCGACGAACTGTCTGAACAGGTAAACCTGAAGCCTGCCAAGCTGACCTCCTACCCCCATGAGCTTTCCGGCGGTGAAAAGCGAAGGGTTGGCATAGCCCGCGCACTGGCTGTGGGAGCCAGGTTCCTGGTTGCCGATGAACCCACAAGCGCCCTTGATGTTTCGATCCAGGCGCAGATAGTAAATCTGCTTCGCGGGCTTCAAAGAGAGCTTTCGCTATCGTACCTCTTCATCTCCCACGATCTGAGGATTGTAGAACTAATGAGTCACAAAGTGGCTGTCATGTACCTGGGCAGGATAGTTGAAATGGGCCTTTCAGGCCGTATAGTCAACAATCCCCGCCACCCATACACCAAGATCCTGTGGTCGTCCCTGGTTGAAAAACAGACTATGGAAGCTTCACCTGCTTTTCTCACCAGGACGGATTGGGGGGTCTTCGACTTCGAACGTCCCGCCGCAGGCTGCCGCTTCGCACCTCGCTGTCCTATATATATAGAGAGAGGCAAACCTGATATCTGTACAAACCCTGATTCCGAGCCTGAGCTCGTGGATGTTGGTGATACTCATAAAGTGGCTTGTCATTTTCCACTCTAGTTTTGTTTCACCACGGAGGCACGGAGAAAAGCTGGGTTTTGGCTTCTACCA
>DAOVVW010000252.1 GCA_030636965.1 Pseudomonadota bacterium
GCTCAGTTCGGATCAGGAGGTCCTTCAAGGACTCGGCTGCCATGTCCGTAAAGGGCCTGTTTTCAATGAGATCGAGGGGAGGGTATCCCGTAAGACAGAGCTCGGGGAATATGGCAAGTGCAGCTCCAGCGTTACCGGCCTGTTCAGCGCCTGCAATAATCTTCCGAGCGTTTCCTGAAAAATCGCCCACAGTCGTGTTTATCAGGTGCAGGGAAATCTTCATTGATGTGAATTACTTAAAGGTAAGTTCACCTCGTGTCAACCAGAATCGAGGAAAACAAATCCTATAATTGAAAAAAATAATGGCACATATAAACACGATTGTGTAGAATAGCTACACACAGAATAGTTCCAGATTTGCCTGTCAAATCCCTTTTTGATTAGATTTCAGTTACTTATGAGCCTGCAAGTCTCTGGCACGCTATTTGCCTTAACACACCTGAAATATAAAGGTTCTTCAGGAATTCTCGTAAGTAATTGAAATTAATGAGCTTCAATTTTACTGATTTTCAGATGAATTAAAAAACGATCAAGAGTGCGAGAACTTTGGGCACCTTGGAGGAATAAGTGAGAAGAATTTACGCAAAAGAGGAAGTCTGTATAGGCTGCAGGCTTTGCGAAATACACTGCCAGGTGGAACATTCCAGCTCCAGGAACATCATCAAGGTTTTCAAAGAGGAAATTCCACCCCCCCCCAGAATAATCGTTGAAGAAGAAGGACCAGTGTCTTTCGCACTCCAGTGCCGGCACTGCCCGGAACCATATTGTGCGTACGCTTGTATAGCGGGGGCCATTTACCAGGATGAACAGACTGGTGAGATCATACACGATCCGGATAAATGTATCGGATGCTGGACATGCGTCCTTTCATGCACAAAGGGCGCGATCTGGCCCGACCTGAGGGAGAGACGCATAGCCGCGAAGTGTGACATGTGTCCGGAAAGAGAAAACCCTGCCTGCGTGGAGATGTGCCCGAATGACGCGCTGTATGTGGTCGAAGAGGACTGAGCGTGTCCAAGGTCCAATGTCCAACGACCAACGTGTAAGTTCATAAACTGAGAGGATTCAAGAGTAATGGCAGGAACAAAAAAGTACAATTACCTGATCATAGGCAACTCCGCCGGAGGTGTAGGCTGTATTGAGGGTATTCGCAGGGAGGATCGGAAAGGCTCCATTGCGGTTGTTTCTGACGAAAAATACCACACCTACTCCCGTCCCCTGATCACACATCTGCTTGAGGGTGAAGTGGACAGGAAGGGAATGGACTTCCGGCCAAGGAACTTCTACTCGAAGCACCAGGTGGATCCTTTTCTGGGGATGAGAGCCGAAAGTATGGACATGGACAGGCGGACTGTTCGTCTCAGGGGTGAAAGCGGCAGGAAGACTCTGCGTTTCGACAGGCTGCTGCTCGCTACGGGCGGATCGCCCATTATACCGCCGATGGATGGAGTTGATCTTGATGGTGTAACAACCATGATCACTCTGGATCAGAGCCTCGAAGTAAGAAAGCGTCTTGGAAGTCTTACAAACGCAGTAGTTCTGGGTGCCGGACTAATCGGACTCAAGACAGCAGAAGCTCTCTCTCACGTTGTTGAGAACGTAAAAGTCATTGAGCTTGCTGACCGGGTACTGGCACCTGTCACAGACGATATATCTTCGCAGATGTCGGCTGACGCGTTTCGAAATAAAGGGGTTGAGGTAATCCTTGAGACGACCATTACAGAGATAAGGGGAAACGATCGCGGAAGGGTCGGAGAAGTCGTACTTTCAAACGGAAGTGTTCTGCCATGCGACCTGCTGGTAGTGGCAATAGGTGTAAGACCGAGGACGGAACTTGTAGAGGGTACTGATATACGGATTGCGGACCCCAAGACGGGAGGCGGTTTCGAGGTATCGGATGGCATGGCTACGAATGTTGATGGTGTATATGCATGTGGAGACGCGGCTTATGCCCATGATTTTGTGACCGGTGCCAAAAAACTCCTGCCCCTCTGGCCCAACGCCTACATCGGTGGCCGGATTGCGGGGCTGAACATGGCCGATGTTCCCAGCCTCCACCGCTGGGCAACCAATATGAACTCCGTTGATTTCTTCGGTTTCCCGGTTGTTTCAGCCGGCTTTATGGAGAAGCCCAAGAGGAAGAATTACCGTCAGATAGTGAGAGAAGAGAACGGCTCATACTCCAAACTTGTGCTTCACAACGATGTTATCAAGGGAATGATAATGGCCGGTGATGTGGGAAGGGCCGGACTGTACCTGGGGCTGATGAGAAACAAGGTTAAGACGACGAGCTTTAATGAGTACCTCCTTGCCGATGACTTCGGTGCGGTTCATATGCCGGAGGAGGTTAAGGAGAAACTGAAACAACCGATAAGGATTATCGAGTAGTGCTTTCACCACGGAGGCACGGAGGACACGGAGAAATACAGGGCTTTTTGTTTTACCACAGAGACACAGAGGACACCGAGAAAAACCGCTGGACTGGGCTAAAGGAAGAATGACAAACGAGTCATTGCGAGGGGCGAAGCGACAGAGCAATCCTGTGATTAATTGATCTTGGATTTTGGACATTGGACTTTGGATTAATACAACGTTGAACGTTGAACATTGAACGATGGACAATTCATGAATTAGGGAAGCACGTTTTGAACCACAGAGGTCACCCACCTTCGCACTAAGCTTCGGTGGGCAGGCAGCTTGTCCACCATAGCTCGAAAGAGCGACGGTGGAAGGACATAGAGGAAATGCTGTGACTGGGTTTTTACCACGGTCTCAGGGAGGAAAACAGGTTTGGGGAGGTGAAAATGGAAGAGAGAGAGAACATAAAGATTTTTCACCCACTTCGAGACACGCAAAAGGAGTATTACTCAGGATCCCCTGAATTATTTTCAGTAGATAGTGTAGGGGAAATGACAAAAGACAGGGAAAAAGACTCAGGTACAGATTTCCGGCGGGGCGAAGAGTCGGAAAAGAAGTCTGAGCTTACGCCCTCTAAGGACCCGGTCAGGATCTACCTGGACGAGATCAGGCGCACCAAGCTCCTTA
>DAOVVW010000191.1 GCA_030636965.1 Pseudomonadota bacterium
AGCCGGAGTGGTTTTCAAGCCCGCTCTGCTTAAAAACGCAACCGTCATAAAATAGCAACTCATGATATCAAGCGCGTGCCCCGCCCGTACCTGGGTGCGGCAGGGCACGCGCTTCATCCAACGGTCCTCGATATCAGAGGAGAGGTGTGAAATGTTCATTCGAACCAAAGTTACACTGATACAGACTACAGTCATGACCGCCTCCCTGGCGATCATACTCCTAATGATCTACTCATCTGTCTCGAAACTGGTCAACGTTAAAGACGACGCCATCTACACTGAGAAACTGGACAAGATCGTCGCCCAGGTAGAAGCTGACTACGGGACTCTTGTGGATACAGGTCTGGGGGATGTGGACGTCTATGTTCAATCGACCCAGGGAGAGCTGCTGACCAACCTCGCCCGGGTGAACTACGCGGAGGAGAACCCGGATGTCTACCTGTTCATCCTCGACGGAGGTGGGTCAGTTGTCCTGCACCCGACCCTGCCCGGAGACTCCACAGAACTGTCCCGGGAGGAGTTTGTCAGGGCCATCATGGCCAGGCAGGGACGAGGCCAGGTGACCGCTGATGTTGGTGGTGAGGGTGCGTGGATACTAAACGATTATTTCGAGCCGTGGGATTGGCACATCGGCTATATCGTGAACGAGGATTTCAAGTTTGCGGCTATCAACAGTTTTCTTCGTCAGTTGATGCTTATCAGCTTTGTGTCTCTTCTACTCATGGTCATCATCAACTTTTCCACAATCAAGCGACTTCTTACACCCCTTAACACCATTGTGAAGATCGCCGAGTCGCTCGGCAAAGGGGATATGTCTGTAACCATCGATGTAAACAGCAAGGACGAGACGGGACAGGCACTTCAGGCTATCAAGGTAATGGCGCAGGAGATGATCGGTGTGGTGGAAAAGCTTCGCATCTCATCGGACCAGGTCACTTCAGGGAGTCAGCAGGTCAATGGGGTTGCCCAGACCATGACCGTTGGAGCCAACGAGCAGGCATCTTCTGCCGAAGAGGCATCGTCTTCAATGGAGGAGATGGCATCCAATATCAGGCAGAACGCCGACAACGCTCAGGCGACGGAGAAGATCGCGGTCAAGGCCGCTCAGGATGCCCAGGAGGGCGGCAAGGCCGTTCAGCAGACCGTGTCTGCCATGTCCCAGATCGCGGAGAAAATCACCATTATCGAGGAGATCTCTCGACAGACAAACATGCTAGCTTTAAACGCTGCCATTGAAGCGGCCAGGGCCGGAGAGCATGGCAAGGGGTTCGCTGTGGTAGCGGCTGAGGTGAGAAAACTGGCTGAGCGCAGTCAGTCGGCGGCAGCCGAGATCAGCGAACTGTCATCTACCAGCGTGGAAGTGGCTCAAACGGCTGGCGAAATGCTGGATCAGCTTGTGCCTGATATTCGTAAAACGGCAGAACTGGTTCAGGAAATAACCGCCGCGTCCAATGAGCAGAACGCTGGTGCCAATCAGATCAATAAGGCTATTCAGCAGTTGGACCAGGTTACGCAGCAGAACGCCTCAGGAGCGGAAGAGCTATCATCCACTGCTGAAGAGCTGGCGGCCCAATCCGACCAACTTCTTGAGATCATGAGCTTTTTCACCTATTCCGGTTCAAACGGAGGTAAAGAGATCAGGGACCATGGGGCTCTGTCCGCAGGTAAAAAGAAGGTTGATCCCGGGATCAGCCCGTTTCTGAGGGAGAGCCCGGATAATGAGAAGAGCAAAAGTGCAACCGAAGGTGTTCACATCGAGATGAACAAGCACGCTTCAGATCAGATGGATGCAGAATTTGAGCGATATTAATAAAGTTTTTCCCGGGGGATGAGTACGTCAGACCTTTCCCCGGCAATGGGAGACAGTGATGTCGGAACAGACAGCGGTAGACAGATCAACTTATTTGACCTTCGGTCTAGGCGAGGAACATTTTGCCCTTAAAGTGAACAATGTTCGCGAGGTCCTGGACGTCGGTGAAGTGACCCGTGTCCCCCGAATGCCGGATTTCATGCGCGGTGTGATCAATCTCCGGGGCAGTGTGGTACCGGTGGTGGATATGCGGAGAAAGCTTGGAATGGAAGCTGTGGAGGATACAGTTAACACCTGCATCATCGTGGTGGAAGTGGTCCTGGACGGCGAACCTGCCGTGATCGGCGCTCTGGCGGACTCCGTGAAGGCAGATTTTGAGCTGGGAGAGGTTGATATCGAGCCTCCGCCCAGCATCGGGACCAACATGGACGCGGGTCATATTCTCGGTATGGGCAAACACGACGAAGGTTTTCTGATCATCCTGGATATCGATCGGGTGTTTTCAGCAGACGAGTTGTCCGCAGTAAAGGGAGAGGATGGGATAACGCCTGGTGAGATGGTTTTGTAAAAAAACTGTATAGGACGGGAAATGAAATTTATAAGAAAAAGAGTGGCGGCCGTCGGGCCGCCACTCTTTTCGTTAGAAGTATTGTAAGTAGTGCTAAGAGATAAGTGCTCAAGGTAGTGCTAAGAGATATGCGCTAAGAAATAAGTAAAAATCTTATCGTTTATTTCTTATTTCTTATCTCTTAAGCACTTAGCACTGACTTTAGGTATTTTACTTTTCCAACACAAACAGCAGCTGCCCGTCGATCACCGAATCGTTGAGGTTGACACAGATCTCGGCGATGCGGCCGTTCAAGGGCGCTGTTATGGCGTTTTCCATCTTCATGGCCTCGATGTTGGCGATCTCTTCCCCCTCGTGAACGATATCCCCCGCTGCAAGGTCTCCCCGCTTGGGGTTGCCGAGCCGCCAGACGGAACCTGTGATGGGCGACCCCACTTCGTTGGCTGACTTGGCCATGCGGATCTCGATCTTGACCACCCGTGGGGTCTCCACTGTAAAGACTCTCGTCTGGTTGTTGATCCTCAGAACCACGGGGATATAACCGTCGTGCTCTTCCCCTACGATACCATTTCCACGGTGTGGGGTTTGTCCATCATGGTAAAGTCCACCATGTCTCCAGGCTTGTCCAGGCCCGAGTGCCAAACGTCGGTGGGCAGGGCTATGGAAGCCTCACCGTATTCCTCCCGGAACATGATCATCTCGACGGCGTCCTTGGGGTGCATGAGGAAGAGGATGAACTCTTCCTCACTGGGCTCCCACTCCAGTCTTGCCGCGAGGTCCGCCCTCAGCGCGTCGAGGTCCTCGTTCTCCAGGGAATCCAGGGGGGAAGCATCGCTCCTCTCGGCCAGTTTTTCCTTCCACTGGTCTCCGAAGGCGCTCTCGTAAACCCAGTCGGCGGGCCAGCCAGCGGGGAGTCTGCCGTACCCTCCCAGGATGAGGTTATTGAAGTCGCCCGGGGCCGTCACAAAGAACTCCATGAGCTCAGTTTTTTCCTCCGGCTCAAGCCTTTCCAGGTCCTGGTCCACTTCCTCGGTGAACTTGGTGAGGAGAGCGATGAGGCGGTGGACCCCCGAAATACCGAACTCCTTTGCATACCGGTTAACGGTGCCGCTGCAGGTGACCCACGTCATCTGGGAGCCGGGCGTCACGTCGAAATAGTGAACAATTCGGTTGTACAGGGACATGACCTTCAGGATCATGGGCATGAGGTGGAGGAAACCCCCCTGCTCGGCCTGTTCGAAGGAACTGGGGAAAGCGCCCCCCGGCATTCTGTGCTGGACTACGGTGTGGTCCGTCCCTTTGAAGGGCGACTCTGCCCAGCCATACTGCCGTATCCACTCCCGGGCCCTCTGAA
>DAOVVW010000177.1 GCA_030636965.1 Pseudomonadota bacterium
CAGGGTAGAATCCATGCCCTCTTCAGCGAAGATCCTTCTGGATGGCATTAAGATCGGCGCCACCCCGATGCTGGGAGGCAAACAGGTGAAATTCGGATTTCACACCCTCAAACTCACTACAGGAGGAGACTACAGGGATTTCGAGGAAGTTCTGGGGTTTAACAGGAAGGAGATCAATCTGACAGGTTCTGACAAGATCGTATTTGTCAGGGATTATATCAAGCAGGGAAAAAGAGCTGAAATGACGGGAGACATTGACGGCGCGATCATCGCCTACGGCAGTCCCGGCAAGAGCCATCCTGACTACTCAAGTGCCCGGTTCAGGCTGGCTCAGCTTTACATGGACGAGAGGGACGACTACGCCTCTGCTATTCGGGAGTTCGAGAATGTCCTGTCCATGCCTGAGAACCAGCAGCTCATATACAAGCAGTTTTCCGTAGCTTACACGAATCTCGGCCACGCTTATTACGAGCTTGGCAATAAACTCATAAGGGAGGACAGGCTAAGCGCCGGGGAGAAATTCTCAAAAGCTACCGTGAATCTTGAAAAAGCAAAGCTAAACACAAGATTTTTCCCAACACTACACTACGACGAGGCTATACATGACACGTACTATTATCTGGCCCTCTCCTATCACAAGCTGTACCTCCTGATCAGGAAGGAGACCCTGCTCGGAAAAGCAGACCTGGCATGGAGGGAGTATTTTGACTTCTTCCCGAAGCAGCTTGAGACGGAGGATGCCTTCGCGCAGATACGCGATTCGGCCCAGAAATACTGGACCCAGATCCAGGACCTGATGTAGCAGGAGTCAACACTTGGGAATAAGGAAGCTCGCCCGTTTACAACTATCAGTGATTCTAACAACCGCAATTTTCACAGGGGGGACCTGGGCTGGTGAAATGGTCAGGACTGAAGCAGTGATTGAGAACATGGAGACAAAACCTGCCGGGAACCTGAATTCTGTAGAGGATACGGTATCCGGTATCGGCGAGGATGCGGAAATTGAAGAGATCCCCGTTGAGGAAATCACGATCCAGGAGGCCCCGGCTTTGGAGATCGAACAGTTAATGGAAAAGGATAAGGGTATTGTGCGACAAGAGCCGGTTATGGATCCCGGACCGAAACCGATAGAGGTCTTTTTCACCTACGCATTGACGGACATTGAGAAGGGGCGTAACGACTCCAACCCCGCCTGGTCTCCTTCAGGAGAGTTCATCGCCTTCGAGCGAAATATCAGGGACGCAAGGGAGATCATTATCGCCAGACCCAACGGCCAGACCACTCAGAGGATCCACTACCAGAAATCAGGGGGAAAAGAGGAGCTGGATTTTTTCATGAGCAGCCTGTTGGAAGAGGTGAGCTATAACGCTGGTATTACATGGTCTTCTGATGGCAGCCGCTTCGCATTTATGAGCAACGGAGGCACCGGAAACTATGACCTCTATATGGGCACGCTCGGCAGCGAGAACGCCGTCAGGTTGACCCAGACCCCGGAAAAGGATGGTCATGCTCACTGGTCTCCCGTCTCCGACATGCTTGTATTCGTATCTGGTCGTGATGGCAGGGCAGATCTGTATCTTCTGGACCTTGCGACCCAGGAGACGGAGCGCCTGACCAGAGGAGAAAAGACCTATCTGTATCCTCAGTGGTCACCTGATGGCACCAGGGTTGTGATGCTCTATGGAAGCAACGAAAACCACGACATCTATATCATCGAGGACATGGGAATGCCTTTCGTTTCCATAAAGCCCCTCACTACATGGAGCTATGACGACCTGAGGCCCACATGGTCGCCGGACGGGAAATATATCGCCTTCTACTCCAACTACAACAAGGAGGGAGACCCAAAGGTCTGGTCCCTCATAGTAATAGCCGCCGACGGCTCGGATCCCGGCGATGGGGAAGGGCTCCGAGCCAAGGTAATTGCCACTGATGTGAATCCGGATATAGAGCGCGGTCCTGCCTGGATGCCCGACAGCAGGAGGTTGCTCTATGTGAAAAACGACAGAAAAACCTTTTACCCTATCTACCTGGTAGATATACACGAGGGAACGAATGCTCCCCTGGGAACCGACACCAGAATAAATCACGATGTCACCTGTTCATCTAAAGGGGATATCGCATTCCGTGCCCAGGTTGAACAGTGGGACCATATTTTCATCGCACGATTAAATGAGATGACTTCGCAAGAAGTCGATAATTTGCAAGGAAAGTAAAAAGCCGCTCACGAACTTTTTGCGACAATTTATTATCGTCGCGCCCGAGCGTGGGCGCCCGAATCCAAAACTTGCGCAGCCAGTTATGGATTCGAGAGGGAAGGGGAAACGACGCTTTTCACTTCCCGAGGAGTAAAAAGCCACTTATGGACTTTTTACGACCAAAAAAAAGTACAAACACCAGGGAGACTGCATGAGATACATCCTTACATTGTGTATGACAATGTTAATTATCACTGCCCAGGCACACGCTGCCGATATAAAGCTGCAGAGGGCCATGGATCAGTTTAAGCGAAACCACTATAACTACGCGTCGGAAATTCGCCTGGATCTGCTATCTATGGATTCCACCGATCTGAGTTCCGCCTACCTGATTCTGGGTATGAGCTACCTGAAAAGCGCCAACCTCTACAACAGGCTCCACGGTGTATCCATCTCCGCCAATCTGGAGTACCTGGGAAGGATCTCCGATAGAAAGGGGAAGAACAAGAGCCAGATGGCGATGATGTTCCTGGCTGAAGCCTATCTCGCTGCCGAAAGGCCCGCCCAAGCTGCTTTTTACTTCCAGAAGGTGTTAAAGGATCCCGACATGAGTTCCTCTGTCAAGGATCTATCCAGAGTAGGTCTCGGCCTGTCCCTGTTCCTTCAGGGAAACAGGAGCCAGGCCCAAAAGCTATGGGACGGGTTGGCGGAATCAGATGACCCGGAGGTTTTGTCGGAGCTTGCTTCGGCCTTCGTTAAGGCAGGCTTGAAGGATAAAAACCCGCTTCAGCTCTGTGAGCGGGCCCTTATGCTCAGCGGCAAATCCGGGGAAAGGGCGTCCAGTCGTGTCGTCAGCAACAGCATTTCAGTTTATGCCAGCGAGGGTCAGATCGAAAAAGGTTTGAATCTCGTCCGTGGCGCGGACCTGAAAGGGTCCACTTTTCAGGAGGAACTTGGAAGGAACAAAACTCTGCTGTTTTACAATCTCTCACAGCTGGAGAATCTGGCGGTACTATACGGTAGGGCCAGCATCCACTACCTTGAAAAAGCGGTTCGGAGGCCGAAACCGAACAGGATGGTCTTTTACTACCTTGCCGAAGCCTATTCAATAAGCGGCATGCCCTCGAAATCCAACAAGTCGGTAGATGCGTTTCTAACATCCTGGCCCCTGCCCAAGCTTCAGAAAAGCGCAGCCACCGCTATTCGCGCTCAGAACTCAGTGACGAGTGGAAAAATATCAGAGGGCAAGATCACCTTCGATGTGCTTGCCCGGGAGAACTGGCAGAACCCGAGGATACTTGCTCAGGCACTGAACGCGTGCAGTAACGTCCTTGATGATTGTTCCGAGATTGTCTCCTCAGCGGAAAAAATGCTTCAATCCAGGAAGGACAGGAGCTATTCCGAACTTAACTACGCCCTGGGAAGACATTACCTGGCTGGCAAAAAACTGGATTCCGCGCTTTCCTACATGGAAGCCGGGCGGGACAAAAGCTACAAGAACAAGATCGAATACAATAATCCCCTGCTGCTGGTGGACCTGGCTGACGTTTACTTCAAGTCAAAAAAATTCTCGGAGGCTCTGGAGATATTATTTGAGATGGGTCTGCAGTACCCGGCCGTGCGCCAGATACAGAACGCCATGCAGGGTGTTTACTCCATGGTGCAGGAGAGCGCGGGGGATGTGAAAGTTCTTTAGGCAGGA
>DAOVVW010000267.1 GCA_030636965.1 Pseudomonadota bacterium
AGTATAATACCTAACGGCGGCAGGAAGAGGGACAGAGCCCAGGCTATCAGGATATCGATCACCCTCGCAAGAACCCGCTTCATCACACTGGCCTTGTGTGCTCTTGGGTCGTCAACCATTTATTGGTTTCCTCCAAGTTGTTGGTTGTTAGTTGTTAGTGGTTGGTTAAGGATAAATTTCATTAATCAGCAGGTATTCCAGTAAAGATAATTTATTTACTAACAACCAACAACTAACAACTATCAACTTATTTGGATTCCGCTACTTTGCGGACACTCTTTTTACCAGCTTCCCCCTTGATAAAAAGGACGAATGCCATTGCGGGCCTCCTGCTTGCTTCGCTCATGGCAAACTGTATGCCCTCCAGGGTCCATCCCTCTGAAACCCACCTGTTCACAATTGACTCAAGCTCTTCAGAAGTGACGATCTGCGTTTCCACCACTTTATATTCAAGGCTCAAATCCCCTCCTCCTTGAGAGCACGGCTCATGAGGTCTCTGAGGGCCTTTCTTGGATCCTTGCCCCTGTAAAGGACCGAGTATACCTCTTCGGTTATGGGCATCTCAACTTTTTCACGTTTTGCAAGCCCCCGGGCAGACCGGGTCGTCCTGACTCCTTCGGCCACCATGGGGGTTGAATCGGTGATCTCATCAAGAGTCTTACCTGAACCCAGGCCCAGACCCAGTGTCCGGTTCCTTGAAAGATCCCCGGTACAGGTCAGGACCAGATCACCCACACCTGCCAGCCCCTGAAAGGTTAAGGGGTCGCCTCCCAAGGCCTGGCCCAGTCGGGCTATTTCAGCCAGCCCTCTCGTGATGAGGGCCGCCCTGGCATTATGGCCCAGCTCCAGGCCATCGCAGATACCCACAGCTATGGCTATGACATTTTTCAATGCACCCGCAATCTCAACACCTACAACATCGCTGTTAGTGTACAGCCTGAGGGCATCAGAGTTGAGTATACCCTGTACCTTGCTCGCAATTTCTATGTTTTCGCTGGCCACAACTGATGCAGCGGGCAGACCTCTTGATATTTCCCTCGCAAAATTGGGCCCTGATAGCGTCACACGCCTTGCAAGGATACCTTCACCAATGGTATCTACGAGAATACCCGACGATGTAAGCAGAGTCTTTTCCTCGATCCCCTTCGTAGCGTTAACCACTATGGCATCAACCGGCAAGTATACGTGAGCCGGATCCCAGACCTCCCTTGAAACGTGGGACGGAACAACAGACAGTACCAGTTCTGCTCCCGTCAAACATTTCTCGAAACTGTTTGTAGGAACTATGTTGGCTGGAAGCTCAACTTCTGGAAGATAAACATCATTTTCCTTTTTTTCCAACATCCTGTGGGCAAGGTCCTCTTCGTAAACCCAGAGAGTGACGGGCAGACCAAGACCGGCGCAGTGAACCGCCAGAGCAGTTCCCCAACTGCCGGCACCAAGGACTGCTATTCTGGATGGAGTAAAGTTCAAATCACACCCTGACAGATTGTCAGCCGAAAAAGATCTCGGCAATGGAGTAAAGCTCCGAGTCGACAGTTTTCAAATCAGCAACAGCTTCTTTGAGTGTAACTGAATCGATCTTGCCGTCTACAAGAGCCGCCATCATACCGAAATTTCCCACATGGACCAGATCGTGGGCCATTACACCGAACCTGGTTGCCAGAATCCGGTCGTGTGCCGTGGGTGAACCTCCTCGCTGAACATGTCCGAGGACCGTTACGCGCGTCTCAAAACTGGTCCTTTCTTCGATCTCTTTGGCCAGGAACTGGCCTATCCCGCCTAGCCGCACATGCCCGAAGGCATCTACTTCCTCGCTCTGAACGGCCAGACTTCCCTCATCATCGGGGTCAAACCTGGCTCCTTCAGCCACTACTACAATGGAGAAATTCTTGCCTCTGGAATGGCGTTTGAGGATAACATCGGCCACCTCATCCATGTTGAAGGGTCTTTCAGGAATAAGTATAAGGTCTGCGCCTCCGGCAAGTCCGCTGTGCACAGCTATCCATCCAGAATGCCGCCCCATAACCTCGAGAACCATGACCCTGTCATGAGATTCTGCCGTTGTGTGGAGGCGGTCAATTGCTTCAGTTGCGATAGTCACGGCTGTGTCAAAGCCGAATGTATAATCGGTGCCCGAAAGATCGTTGTCGATAGTCTTTGGAACGCCCACAATCGGCAAGCCCATCTCGTACAGCTTCTGGGCAACACCCAGGGTGTCTTCACCCCCGACAACGATCAATGCATCCAGACCAAGGTAACCGAAGGTTTTTTCCACCTTTTCGGGACCCCCTTCTTCCTTGAAGGGATTTGTCCTGGATGTATGCAGAATTGTACCACCCTTGTGAAGAAGGCCTGTAACGGCTCTGAGGGTCAGCTCCTCATGCTCTCCGGTGATCATTCCCCTCCAGCCATGGAGTATCCCCACAATAGCGTCACCCTCCTGAATACCCTTTCTCGTAACTGCCCTGATCACTGCGTTCAGCCCTGGACAATCACCGCCACCCGTCAGAATCCCAACTCTCATATGGCCACCCTTCCAAAATAAGATGGAGAAAATTTGATGATTTCGTAAAAAGCCACGGATGGACTTTTTACGACCCATCAAAAAATATGACTTCTAAAAAAGTATCAGAATCGCCCTTTCGCTGTCAAACTTCAAGACTGCGATTTTACTGATAAATAAGATTTTTATTGGACTATAGGCGAATACATAACTTAATATGTCATTCTATTAAAGTACAGTAACCGGAAAAGTCAAAATCAGGCTTTTTCATTTACTCTCTAATGATGACTTCGTAAGAAGTCATCAACGCGCCCATTGGGGGCGCCCGAATCAATGACTTGCAACGC
>DAOVVW010000160.1 GCA_030636965.1 Pseudomonadota bacterium
CTTCCATCAGGACATACTCAAAAGTTATTCTCTGGCGGCTGCGGATCGGATATTCCCTTGCCGCCTTGATCAGGTCTTTTATGGGGTATCTCCTGTTTACCGGCATAATCTTCGAGCGGGTGTCGTCATCACCGGCGTTAAGAGATATGGCAAGATTGACACCAAGCCCTTCTTCGCCAAGCCTCTTTATACCGGGTATCCAGCCGCAGGTGGATACAGTCACACGCCGATAAGAGTAGTCGAACCCTCTACTGTCCAGTATTACCTTGAGGGCCGGGACAACCTCATCCAGATTCTTCAGTGGCTCGCCCATACCCATAAAAACCAGATTTCTAACCCGCCTCCTGTCCCCCAGGATTCTGGAAGCCATTGCCACCTGGGCGAGTATTTCGCCTCTTGACAGGTCCCTCGAAAGGCCGTCCCTTGCAGTCTCACAGAAGGTGCACCCCATACCGCAACCCGCCTGCGTTGAAAGGCACTGTGTCGTGTACCCTTCCTCCGGGATCAGCACAGTCTCCACCAGCTCCCCATCACCTAGCGAGAGAAGAAGTTTCTGTGTCCCATCCTGGGACACACTTCTGTCCTCAATTTTCAGGGGCTCCAAGTCCAGCACCTCAGAGAGCTTCTCCCTCAGATCTGCAGGTATATTAGTCATCTCCGGGAAATCCTGGACTGTGTGAAAATAAGCCCACTTAAGAACCTGGTCAAGGCGGTATGGAGATTGGCCAAGATCCTTCAGTAACCCATCCAGCTCATCGAATGACTTGTCGAAGAAATTTTCTTTCATATTAATCATAGTTCCGGGTTCAGGGTTTGAGTACTCGAACTCAGAATTCAGAATACAGAATCCAGTATATCATCGCGCTTCACGCAATGACTAATATTGCCCCCTCCCCTTTTACTCCCCTCCCGCCAGGGGAGTGGAGTAAACCTCCATACCCCTATATACGTGTACCTACGTGTCCTCCGTGCCTCCGTGGTAAAAAACCAAACCCAAAGCCTTTCTCTGTGATCTCTGTGCCCTCTGTGGTTCAAGCCCAACTTAATATTGAGCTAAAGTTCCGGGAAAAAATACGGGATTTCGAAAGAGGCAGATTCAGGCGAGTCGGAACCATGTACTATGTTTCTCTCGATGCTTTCGGCATGGTCCGCTCTTATTGTTCCCGGCTCGGCCTGGGCGGGATCAGTGGCCCCCATGATCTTCCTATTCGCGTCGATGGCATCCGGCCCCTCGAGGACCATAACAACTACTGGACCCGACGACATATATTCTTTTAATTCACCGAAAAAGGGCCGCTCCTGGTGTACGGCGTAAAACCCTCCGGCCTGTTCATCCGTCATGGTCAGCATCGTCATGGCAACAACCTTCATGCCTGCTTTTTCGAACCTCGATACCACATCTCCAATGACACTTTTTTCGACTCCGTCGGGCTTAATAATGGAAAGAGTTCTTTCTGATTTCAATGCCTGCCCCCTCTCTGAAAAATGTCCGTCAACATATCTTAATTGACTCCATAACTTCATAAGCTCCTGTAAAATAACGGTTCCTTTTTCTTTTCCACAGAAACTGTGGACAGGTGGTGGATAACCCTGTGAATGAACAGGTCTATATAACCACCTAAAAGGGTTTTTTCCTCATTGCACAAAAATTGTGCAACTTATATATTGCTTTATATATCAATACTTTACACTATTATCCATGACTTTATTACTCAAAACTGACAATCTGATGTTTTTACGGTCGGCTGGCAATAATGTGCTTGTATACCGCATTATTCGCTGTTGATAAAGCTCTATCCAGAAGAAGGCAATTCAAGCTTCCCAGACCAGAATTCCTCAACCCTTTTTTGCAGAATTTGAGCTTCACTTCCTCCTTTATCCAGAAGCCTCTCGCCTGTATCTCTGGCGCTCAGGAAAAGTACCCGGTCCCTTATAGGATGAGCATACCTTAAATCGGGGAAACCCGCCTGCCGGACACCGAAGAAATCGCCGGGACCTCTCATCTTCAGGTCTTCTTCCGCGATCTCGAAACCTGAGGTCGATCGAGTCAACACAGCCAGACGCTCCTTCGCCTCAGGGGTCGAGGATTCTGTTGACACAAGAATGCACTTCGATGGCCGCAAACCCCTTCCGACCCTGCCCCTGAGCTGGTGGAGCTGGAACAGACCAAATCTATCCGCATGCTCCACTACCATCAGGGTGGCATCCGGAACATCCACACCTACCTCAATGACTGTTGTTGCCACCAGTACCTGGTATCTGCCGTTCCTGAAATCACTCATGACTCTTTCTTTCTCGTCGGCAGGCATCCTCCCGGTGAGAAGCCCTATCTTCAAATTGGGAAATATCTCTTTCCGGTAGCGGTCCGCCATCTCACTGGCAGCTGAAAGTTCCGACTTTTCCGTTTCTTCTACTAGTGGATACACTATGAACACGAGATTTGAATCCTTAACCTCCCTGGCTATAACCAGGTGAAGTTTTGCCCGGTCGGATTCACTGTAAATAATCGTCTGGACAGGTTTCCTTCCCGGAGGCATCTCGTCAAGTATCGATACATCAAGGTCTCCGTACAGCACCATGGCCAGGCTGCGCGGTATTGGCGTCGCGGTCATAACGAGGAAGTGCGGACTTTCCCCCTTTTTCCTTAGCGCCAGCCGCTGAACAACTCCAAACCGATGCTGCTCGTCCACTACAACAAGGGCAAGGGAAGGAAAATCCACCCCCTCCTGAATGAGGGCATGAGTGCCTACCACCACAACAGGCAGACCGGAGGTGATAATGTCCAGAGCCTCCTTCTTTTCCTTCGAACTCATACTGCCGGTGAGTAACACAGATGCTATCCCCAATTCCTCAGCCCAACGGGACATGTTGGAAAAGTGCTGTTCGGCAAGGACCTCCGTGGGCACCATCAGGGCCGCCTGACGGCCTGATTCAACCGCGTGAAGCATACAAATAAAAGCGACAAGCGTTTTTCCCGAACCCACATCTCCCTGGAGCAGGCGCTGCATGGGAACTCCTCTGGAAAGATCAGTCACTATTTCTTTCAGGACCCGCTCCTGCCCTCCGGTCAAGGTAAAGGGAAGGCTTTCTCTTAGTTTTTTTTCCAGTTCACCTTCCGATTCCACCGAAAAACCGGGAACCTGTCTGACCGAACGCCTGCGCTGCAGCAATCCCAGCTGGAATAGGAGAAGTTCCCCGAATTTGAGGCGTCGGTGCCAGGGGCTGTCACCACGGTTAAGTGCTTCGACATCACTGTCCACCGGTGGTTTGTGAAGTGACTCTATTGATGTCACGAGATCAGGAAGGGACAGCTCATCAAGTTCATCGCGTGGAATGAACTCCTGAAAATGATCCTCGACCATATCGAGAGACTGCTCTACTGCTCTTTTCACAGCTCTTTGTGTAAGCCCTTCAGTCAGCGGATAGATGGGTACTATCCCCTGACCCTCCCCGTCTCCCGGGCTTGCCATCTCGGGATGATACATCTGGAATTGCCCCGCAAACGTATCCACGCGCCCGGTGGCTATGATCTCGGAGCCAACGGGGAAATTATCATCAAGATTTTTTTTAAGCCACCTGCTGTAACGAAACCATTTAAGCGTGAGTACACCCTTCCCATCGCTGACCATGATCTCGAGGGTGCCTCTCCTTCTGTAACGCTTTTCGTAAAGGGACATTACCTGGCCCCTGATCGTAAATGTGTCGCCGGGAACCAGCATCGCTATCGGGTGGGGATGACTTCTGTCCTGGTAGGCTCTGGGAATGAGGAAAGGGAGATCTTCTACTGATCCTACACCAAGGTTGGCAAACTTCTTCGACACCTTGTCGCCCACTCCTTTAAGAGTGGTAAGAGGCGTCCTGTCGCTGCCGGTTTCCATCACCTCCCTTGAAATGGTAATCCCTACTTCTTGTCCTTGGCTGTTGAGTTAAGATCTTTAAGGAGTTCGTCCAGATGCACACCGTGGGCGATCGCTCCATACTCAATGGATTCGGCCTCGGCACCAAGACATCCGAAGCACTGCATATTGTACTTTCTGAGGACTTTAACTGTATCGGGATAACTACGCAGGACTTCGTTAAATGTCATATCCTTGGTAATTTTTCCCATTCTGTCC
>DAOVVW010000287.1 GCA_030636965.1 Pseudomonadota bacterium
AAAGGAGCCATCCCCCCAGGGCGGCAAAGGCCCCCTCCATAGTCAGGATAACGGCTGTATGGGCGGGGTGGGCTACACGCTGTGCCATTATCTGCATGGTGTAGGCTATACCCACAGATATCACGCCGCCGTAAAGAATGGGGATGGTGGCCTGCAGAATAGAACTTAAGGCAATGCTTTCCATGGAAATTGCGACGGCAAGGCTGAGAAGGGAACAGACTGCATACTGGGATGAAGCAAGTATGAAAGAGTTCATGCGTGGTGAAAGCCACCCCACAGCCAGAACATGGGCAGCCCACATGAAAGACCCTATAAGGGTGAGCAGATCTCCTTTTCCTATGGTAAAGCCCTTTGTGACGCTAAGCAGATACAGACCTGTGACGGCAAGGACCGCCCCGATCCAGGTGCCCGGAGATGTTCTCTGTCCAAGGGGGATACCGACGATGGGGATTAGTATGACGTAAAGACCGGTGATAAAACCTGATTTTCCGGCAGTTGTGTAGACTATCCCCACTTGCTGAAAGGATGCCCCAAAAAAGAGGATCAACCCGGAAAGCAGGCATCCCCAGAATGCGGTTCGAATTGAGATAGAGGGTTCATTGTCGGCCTTGGGTCTGTTTCCGTTGTTGAGGATCGCTATCACAGGAAGAAGAACCAGGCTTCCCAGGGCGAAGCGCAGGCCGTTAAAGGTGAAGGGACCTATATACTTCATCCCCACCCGCTGGGCAACGAACGCGAACCCCCAGAGCACCGATGTGCTTATGAGCAGCAGGTCAGCCTGTATGTTTTTGCTAAGTGTTTTCTTATGCTCCAATTCCCTTAAGCTCCTTGTTAGAGCTTCTAATTTCTGGTTTCTAGTTTCTAGTAACGTAAAACCCAAATCCAAGGTTTTCTCTGTTGTCTCTGTGTACTCTGTGGTTCAATCCAAGCTCTTAACTTCTCCGTGTTCTCCGTGCCTCCGTGGTGAAAAAAATCTTAATGCGAAATGACTGTATCTTCCACATGTTCTTTCGGCAAGTGCAAAGAGCACCAGGCAGTCATATTCCAAAGAGACACCGCCGGATTGACGCTTGATTCCCTTGCCGTTAGACTGAATAATAACCCGTTTAGATCGCAGCAGAAGCCACGCGGGATTTTCTCCCGCAGGGCTTTTTATTTCATGAGTTTATTTTGAATGAAAGCTATGGGCATACATAAACTAAGACATACTAAAAATGCATGGCCGATCTTGATCCTTCTGCTTGTCCTCGTCCTTTTGAGCGCAGGCGTTGAAAAGGTCTCTGGTTACCACCAGGTCAGCGATCGTGAGGTTATGGTGGGGGACAAGCTTCCATCGATGTCCCTTTTGACCTACGATGGCAGCTCACTGGAGATTCCGGCCCAGGACGGTATTACGGTGCTCCTTTTCTGGGCAATGTGGAGTCCGCGCTCTGAACCGGCCATGAATTTGTGGCAGAAGTTTGTAAAAGACTACGCCGACAATCCGCTGACAGTAGTTACCGTCAACTCGGAAGGGGAAAGCCTCTCTACTTCTGAACGGGCAGAGTTAGAGGAATTTATAAAGGAGAACGTTATTGATCTGCCCGTTGTTCTAGATGACGGCCTGATCCTGTTTAATGAATTCGCGGTAAAATCCGTGCCGACTGTATTTTTTCTGGACAGTGAGGGCGTCCTCGTTCATCGTTACCCAAGTTTCCCGTCAAGCGAGCCGCTGGACCTGAAGGAAGAACTTGAGATCCACCTCGGCCTCAGGGAACGTGAGAGCGAGGAAGAAAAGGAGGCCAGGGGCAAGCTTGACTACCAGCCGAAGAACAATGCCCTGCTCCACTATAATTTGGGAGTTCAGCTGCAGAAAAAGGGCTTTACGGACAAAGCCAAAATTCGGTATATCAAGGCCCTTCAGCTGGATCCCGAATATGCTGACCCTCTCCGTACTCTGGAGGGGATTTATTTTGTCGATGGCAAGACAACCGAAACTGAAGATGAGCTGAAGGTTCTGCTGGCCCAGGATGGCCTGGATATGTTGGTGGAAAGGATCGGTGAAGGTGAACCCATCGTCATCGAAAAGAGGAAAAAGATCGATGCCATGGAAAGAATGCGGCAGCTCTTGGGGGAGAACGCTCCAGAGAAACCTGAAGTAGAGTGAAGGGCAAGTTAAAGACAAAACGGATGTCAGAACCAGAAAAATACCGATATTTGAAATTTATCCCTGCAGTATTGCTGGCAGTGCTCGGTATGCTGTCAATCCTGATATTGGCAGCCAGGGCCCTCCTCGTGGAAGACCGCTTCAGCAGCATCACGGGACTTTCGGGAAGTTTCGGGTTCGCCGTTGTAAAGCACGATGCACTGGTGGTTGCCCTGATCCTGATCTGCTTCCTGCCGGCCATACTCCTGAAGAATCGTGTTGTCGGTTTTCTTGCAAAGTCGGCCGCGTTACTGCTGACGTGCTTTTACCTGTCTGATTTTATTGTCTTTCATATGTTCAACCTCCGTCTGTTCTGGACAGACATCTTCATATACGGAACGGATGTAAAGGCCGTCTTTTTCCAGCTGGCCTCCATGCTGGGGCCGGCCGGGAACCTGCTCCTGCCTGTTATCGTGATGGCGTTTTGTGCCTTTGTCCTGTTTTTCCTCTTGTCCACCGTCAACCTGCCCTCAAAGCTGTCCGCCGGGTTGGCAGCCCTG